>JAEYWQ010000048.1 GCA_023428885.1 Bacillota bacterium | reverse complement strand
CAACAAATCCTCTCTTCGCCAGTTCAGGTCCAAAGGCCTGCAAGGGGTTTCCACATAAGCCGCAAACTTCGCTTTTACCTAAATGTCGTTCTCCATGATGTTGATGGTTAATAAGAATTGCAGGATTATTGTCAAGTATATCCGGAAGCAAAAGGAAGGCAGTCACTTTATCCTCGTAAGAATCATACTCAATTAAATGTCTTGTATATCCACTTTCCTGAGTAGAATCCAATAGTTTGTACTCTATGTGAGCTTTGATATTAGAACTTGTTATTCCTATTGCCTCTGCTATCTCATTTCTAAGTTTTTGCATCCTATTCTCCTTGGTTAATATATATTAAGCATAGATTCTATACGTTTTATGCAAGCACTTTCATCCCTGTAACTATTATAACCTTGTAAAACCTTGATATCTTGTTCCTTGGAAGGTAAGTTTTCCTCTGTCTCCCTCAGCCAGTAACCCATATTCCTGACCGCTCACATGGAACTCCATTCGATCACCACTTTCGAATTGAAAGGTTAAATAGTAAGAGGTTGATGTTGAACTATGCATTCCCATCCCATCATTAGGATTGCTATTATGGTGATGATGATGGGATACATTGGTACGCTTTGATACAAGCACTGCATCCACCATTAATCGAGGAGATTGATTGTTCTTACTCCATTGAGTGATGCCTTTGATAATAGCAAAAATAAAAAATGCAATAAAAAGAAAGAATACGATTCCAAACATTGTTGAGAAGCCGCCAAATGCTGAATCAGGTCCATTAATTATTTTAAAATCTGCCACTTTATATACCTCCCAGTCGTGTGAATAGTGCCTTTTGATTCTTAGAAAGTTCAAAAGAATTTCCAAAGAAACAAAAAAGGATATTGCTAGCCCAATATCCTCATTAGTAAGATTTATATGTAACTATTGGTTATACAGTTACTTTATGATTATATTATATTTACTAGGATATCATAAGGTACTAAAACACTAGACATTAATGATATCATTATTTTTTCACATAGAAGAAAGACTTCAAAGTTGAAAAGTTAAGGGATTGAGGTTGAATAATTTGCTCCGTGCTGCCTACGAATAGAATTCCTTCTTTTCTTAGGGCTGCGTTAAACTTCTTATAGATTTCTGTCTTAGCCTCTTCTGTAAAATAGATTAATACATTACGACAAACAATCAAATCCATACTAGCTGGATAAGCATCTTTTAATAGATTATGTTCTCTAAACTCCACACATGCTTTCACAGAGTCGACAATTTGATATGTAGTGTCATTAATCTGTGTGAAGAACTTCTTGATGAATTCAGCTGGTAACCCTTTAAGGCTCTTCACATTATATAAACCCATACGCGCTTTATCTAACACCTGTTTATCAATATCCGTGGCGATTATTTTGATCTTATTCAATGGCATGAATTTGGAAAGGAGCATGACTAAAGAATAAGGCTCATCACCTGTGGAACAAGCTGCACTCCAGATCTTAAGCGATGGTGATTGTGACATCAATAAAGGAAGAATCTCCTTCTCTAGTAGCAACCACTGTTCTGGATTACGATAGAATTCTGATACGTTAATTGTTAGATAGTTTACAAATTCATCAAATAATACTTTGTTCGTCTTTAATACCTGAATATAGTCCATGTAAGATGTAATCTTATGTTTGGTTATAAGCGAATCGATTCTTCTCTTCATCTGACGCTCTTTATATGCATTTAAATCAATTTTAGTTAATTCAAACACTTTCGTCTTAAAGATTTCATAGCTATCTGTCATCTTCTTCCTCCCTTGTAAATTGATTACTTCTCCCGTTTCCCAAAATAATTCGCGTATATTAATTTAGTGTGAGACAATTGCCCCACACTAAACATATTCATGATTCTTATGAAACTATGATTATTCAGCCTCAGTAGCTTCTACTGGAGTTTCTTCAGCTACTTCTAAAGCTTTGATACTTAAGCTAATCTTCTTATCTTCATTGTTGAAGTCAACAATCTTAGCAGTAACTTCTTGTCCGATTTTTAATGCATCTGCTGGTTTTTCGATGTGTTCTTTAGAGATCTGGGATACATGTAATAAAGCATCTACTCCTGGAACTAATTCTACAAATGCACCGAAGTCTGTCATACGAGCAACTTTACCAGTTACTACATTACCAACAGCATATTTCTCTTCTGCATTTGCCCATGGATTCTGATCAGCGAATTTAAGACTTAATGCAATCTTTTCTCCCTGAATATCCTTAATGAAAGCTTTTACCTTGTCACCAACTTTGAAAAGCTTCTTAGGATTCTCAATACGTCCCCAAGACATCTCAGAGATGTGAAGAAGACCGTCTGCGCCGCCTAAATCAACGAAGATACCAAAGTCAGTTACATTCTTAACGGAACCTTCTACTACATCGCCAACATTAATTTTTGCGAATAATGCTTTTGAAAGCTCAGCTTTTTTAGCAACTAATAACTGCTTACGATCACCAATAATTCTTCTTCTCTTTGGATTAAACTCAGAGATTACGAATTCAATTTCTTGATCCTTGAACTTGTCAAGATTCTTTTCATAAGTGTCACTTGCTAAGCTTGCAGGAATAAAAATTCTTGCTTCATCAATAATAACACTTAAACCGCCATCTAATACGGAAGCAACCTTTGCTTTTAATACTTCCTTGTTGTTGAAAGCTTCTTCTAATCTCTTGCTTCCCTTCTCAGCAGCTAATCTCTTATAAGTTAAGAGAACCTGTCCTTCGCCATCATTTACTTTCAATACTTTAACAGTTAAGGTCTCTCCCTCTTTTACAAGAGTTCTAAGATCAACGTTAGGTTGGTTAGTAAATTCACTTCTGGTAATAATACCATCAGCCTTGTAACCTATATTCAAGACAATTTCGTCTTCCTTGACACGAATAACTGTACCATCGACTACCTCTCCGTTGTGTATTGTTACTAATGACTCCTCCAATAATTGTTCAAAACTCATTTCTGACATTCTAGTATGAACCTCCTTGATAATATTGTTTGGGGTGG
>JAEYWQ010000041.1 GCA_023428885.1 Bacillota bacterium | reverse complement strand
GTGGGTGATTGTATACATTATAACAGGAATCAGACATTTTTACCTGAGAAAATATGAAGTTTTCAACGTTTTTTAAAGGGCGGTGGAATTTAGTTCCGCACTGGAATTTACTTTTTCAAGTCAGCCTTTTTTGAAAAAACATGGAATTTTCGCCTTTTATAAAATATTACATAAATAATGGAAAAATACTTGACATACGAATGTATGTTCGATATAATAAAGAAAACATATGTTCGAGAACGAATGTTCTTAGAAAATTGGAGGAATCTAGAATGAGTGAATCAATGACTATGCATAATCATATCGCAGGTATTATAAAGGCACATCTGAATCGTCGGATTGTTGGAGTTTCTATGTTACTTATCGTTTTCATATATATCGTTACTATGATTCCTACGATGATAGCATATGCTGATCAGAGTCAAACTCGGACAAGAGCTTATAAGAGCATTCAGATTTCAAGCGGTGACACATTGTGGTCAATAGCCTCTGAAAATTATACCGAGGAATGGGAGAGTATACCTGAGTATATTGATGTGATAAAGACTTGTAATTCCCTGGGTAAGGATGATATTACAGCGGGATGTTATTTAGTGATTCCATATTATACAGAAACTGCGGATGTTTCTCCTTAGGATATTTCATTAAGCTTACATATCTTTTAATAAAAAATTAATAGGATTATCTCTGATCTTATTGTATAATAATCTAGTTAATTATACTGAGGAATAAGCAAGGAGAACTATATGTTAAAGAAATATGGGAGATTGATTTTCTTAGTTGTGTTACTATTGATAACAACTGAAATTACGATTTATGTGAATCGACAAGTAGACAGAAAATTAGAGACCGAAGAGGAAGGGAATACAGTCGAAGCAATTCGTGTGCAATTAGCCAATTCAACTGCCCAAGCAGATGGTATGAATCCTTATCGAGATTACTGGGTTTATGAGCTCGGATATTTTGCTGAGAATTATCCTAAGGAAGAAGTAGATTTATTTAAGTCTGTTAATATGGACCAATGGAAAGCTGATTTTGAAGCCTTAAAGACCTTAGTTAGTACTGAATATATTGATGATACTACTTTTATGAGCAAAGTAAGTGATACAATAAAGAATCATATTCCTGTTAATTATATCCAAGATATCTTTACCGGAGATATTGACAAAGGATACTTTAGAACGATTATTTTACTTATGGAAGACGACCAAAAAAATCAATGAGAACAGCCAGCCAGATAAAATTACGTGAAGTAATGATGTCTGGCTGATTTTTTTTTATATATAATATTAATCTTGACCTTAAGTTAACTTTATGTGCTACAATAAGATATATTAGAATTCAAGGAGGTAAGTTATGGAATATAGTATAATTGATTCGGTTCAATGTTCTCTATTAGGGTTTGGATGTATGAGATTTCCATACAATGAAGATGGTACAATTAATCAAGAAGAGGCAACAAAGATGCTTGATTTAGCTCGGAATACAGGAGTAACTTATTTTGACACTGCATATCCTTATCATAATAAGGAGAGTGAGCCGTTTGTTGGTAAGTATTTATCCCAGTTTCCAAGAGATAGTTATTACATAGCAACGAAATTACCAGTTTGGTTAGTAAAGTCCTTGGAGGATGCTAAGAGGTTATTTGCAGAACAACTAGAACGTCTTGGTAAGGACTATGTGGATTTTTACTTACTACATGCTTTGAATAAAGAGCGTTGGGAAGCAATGGAGTCGTATGGAGTCTATGATTACTTAGTTTTTTTGAAAGAAGAAGGTAAGATTAAGCATTTGGGATTCTCTTTCCATGATGAATATGAGGTTTTTGAAACAATAATCACAGCTAAGAAGTGGGATTTTTGTCAGATTCAATTAAACTATATGGATACGAATGAGCAGGCAGGGATGAAGGGGTATGAATTAGCTGAGAAGTTAGGAGTTGATGTTGTTGTAATGGAACCAATCAAGGGAGGTTCCTTAGCTAATCTGCCAGCTTCCATTACAGATTATTTCACCAAATTGAATGATAATTCAGCAGCTTCTTGGGCATTGCGTTGGGTTGCAAGTTTACCTAATGTTAAAGTTGTGCTAAGTGGGATGTCAACCATGGATCAAGTACATGATAACTTAACTACATTTGATCATTTTAAAGCTTTAAGTAAAGAGGAAGAGGAAGCAGTTGCGCAGGTTACAAAGAGTTTAAGCGAACGCATTAACAACGGTTGTACAGGATGTAATTATTGTATGCCATGTCCGGTAGGAGTTAATATTCCTTATAACTTTAAGATCTGGAATTCCTATGGAATCTATGAGAATAAAGGTGAAACAATTTGGAGATGGACCAGGGATATTGACGATAAGGAAAAAGCTAAATACTGTGTAAGCTGCGGAAAGTGTGAGATGGTCTGTCCTCAAAAGATTGAAATAAGAAAAGACCTAGCAAAACTCCAACTTGAATTAGATAGTTTACATTATTAGTAATGAATAGTATTCCTATTCGATTTTTTTCCAATCAGCTAATAAACCATTGGTAACAGCATGGAAGAGACGAACTTTTGCTCCAGGATGATCATGATTTAATTGTTTCACCAGATTTTTGGCATACTCACGTTTGGTATAACCATCTACAGGGCATGGGTTCTTGATTACAGGGAGGTCATATGCTTTCTTGAAGCCTATGACTTCCGCCTCCTCCACATAGATTAATGGGCGAATTAAGGTAATGTCCATTCGTTCAAGATAAGTAACAGGGGAGAAGGTATAGTACCTTCCTTCAAATAACAAGGACATGAGAGAGGTTTCAATAACGTCATCCTTGTGATGAGCATATGCTGATTTGTTACAACCTAGTTCTTTGGCTTTTTCATTAAATGCACCTTTTCTCATCTTTGCACATAAAGAACAAGGATTAGTTTCTTTTCTATTAGTAAAGATGATATCTGCTATCTCTGTTTTAACGACTGTATATGGAACTTGAAGTTCCTGACATAGTGTTTCAATTCTGGAAGTGTCATAGTGATCAAATCCTAAACTTACGGTAATCGCATGTAATTCAAATTTCTTTGGATAAAATCTTCTAAGTCCTGCAAGGGCATATAGCAAAGTAAGACTATCTTTGCCACCAGAGATTCCGATTGCAATCTGATCACCTTCCTCTATCATATGATAATCATCAATAGCTTTTCTTGTTAAGCTATATAATTGCTGCAATTTCATGAAAACAACCTCACTTTCATCAATACTCTACCTCATGTATTATATCAAATTATACTTTAAGGTCAAGAAATCTCGTGTCATAGAAAAACTGCAGAATATCTTAACATAAAATTTGTCGAATTGTGACACAAATATAACACTTTTGTAAACTATTCTATTCTCGTAGACTAAAAATTTAACATAATTTGAGAGAGGGAAACATGGCTAGAAAAGATAAAGCTTGCAAAAGTATGTGTTTAATGCTCGCAACGAGTTTGATGATCAGTGTTTATCCACCGATGGAAGTATTGGCGGCCAACACTCAAAAAATATATAGTTATACTGCTAAACGTGTTATGATGGTTTCGGATACACAGATAAAATATATTATTAACGGACTTGCTATTGGATTAGAGGGGACACCAGGAATATTAACAGATAATAATGTGGCACTGGGTCCATATG
>JAEYWQ010000345.1 GCA_023428885.1 Bacillota bacterium | reverse complement strand
TTGGCTTTGACATATACTCATCAAAACCCATAGAAAGATACTTTTCTTTGTCTCCATACAATGCATGGGCTGTCATGATAATAATTGGAGTATGCTTCTTCCCTTTTTCTATGTTTCGTATCTGTTTGGCGGCTTCCACACCATCCATGACAGGCATTTGAATATCCATCAAGATATAGTCGAAATTATTCTTTTCATATGCATTCACACCCTCTAATCCATTGTTTACAACAGTGACTTGATAGGAGTATTCCTTTAACATACGAGCAATGATATGTTGGCTGACTTTATCATCCTCTACAATTAAAACTCGTTTGTTTTGACCTTTATGATGATTAATAGATACATCAACTTCTTTGCCCTCTGGTTTTGTTCCTATGTCAAATGGAATTGAAAAATTAAACGTACTACCTTTTCCTTCTTCACTTTCCACCCACATCGTTCCATCCATCATCTCGACTAATTGTTTGGATATCACAAGACCTAGGCCGGTACCTCCATATTTCCGAGTATTTGAGCCATCTACTTGACTAAAACTCTTAAATAATAATTCCATATTCACTTTTGAGATTCCAATACCTGTATCACGGACAGAAAACTGCACTTCAGTGAGGTTTTCATGTGATGCTTTCGTTCGAACTTCAATTAGTACTTCACCATTCTCTGTGAATTTGATAGCATTGTTGATCAGGTTATTTAATATCTGTTGCAAACGATCGGGATCACCAAGTAAGTAAGTTGGTAAATTAGACGAAATTGTATAAAGTAATTCCAGGTTTTTCTCATTTGCTCGCACCGAATGGATCTTAGTAATCTCATCTAAGAGCTGTTTGATATTAAAATCAATCTTTTTGATGGTTAATTTACCAGCTTCCATTTTAGAAAAATCAAGAACATCATTAATCACATTAAGTAACGAACTAGCACAACCTTTGGCTGTGATTAGGTTAGCGCGCTGTTCGCTGGATAAATCATTCATTAAAGTCAATTCAATCATTCCCATGATACCATTGATTGGTGTTCTGATTTCATGACTCATATTAGCTAAGAATTCACTTTTGGCTTTATTTGCTTTCTCTGCAAGGTCTTTGGCTTTCGTCAGTTCTATTTCTGAACGCTTCTGTTCGGTTATATTATCAATTACAATCATTACACATGGTTCATCATCGATGATAACAGGCACAAAGTTATACTTATTCCAAACCAACTCTGTAGCGGTATTATTGATACAACGAAGATTACTGGTAACTACATCGGATATTATTTCTCTGTTTGCTAACACTTTAATTGAATTGATGCGTATCTCACAGGAAGGACATAATAAGCCAGTTCCACAACCGCTTGGAGGACAATTAACACACCTAATCCCTTCTCCATATGGTTTTCCAACTACATCATCGTTTTCTAACCCCAAATCATCTAAATGACGTTTATTCACTTGCTTAACGATTAAGTTTTGATCAAGTATCAGGTTTCCTAATGGTGAAGATTCAAAGATTGTCTTTAGATTGTTACTCTCATTTCGTAGTGCATCCTCCATATGCTTAATCCTTGTAATGTCACGGAATATTGTAACAATACCAATAGAATTGTTTTGATCTATCATTGGTGCTAAATTAGCAGATAATGCCTTAATTTCACCATCCTTTGTACGTAACGCTGAATGACGTTTTAATCCAATGGGAGATCCTTGTTTTTTGACTAATTCAATTAAATTTTCTCTTCGTTCATTTGTCACTATATCGAATAGATCAAAGATTTCAGTAAATGCCCTACTCCTTGCTTCTTTGCTTTTCCAACCGGTGATTATTTCAGCGGCTGGATTCATATAATTGATTTTTCCAATGTTATCAGTGATGATTATTCCATCACCAATACAGGAAAGCATAGAAATCAACTGCTCGTAGGATGGTATCTCATAATCTTCTTCCTTCTTAACCATTCTCTTCACCGCCTTATCCTTACTTTAGCATGGCAACCAGTACACTAGGAATATGGGTTAAACTCACTTTCTTTTCGACAGCGCCTAATTCATATGCAACCTTAGGCATCCCATATACCACACATGATGCTTCATCTTGTGCAATAGTTCTTGCTCCTCTGCGCTTCATTGAGAGCATACCTTTGGCTCCGTCATAACCCATTCCAGTTAATATAATTCCAACTGCGTTTTTCCCTACTTCTTTGGCTACCGAATCAAACAAGATATCTACAGAAGGACAGTGACCGTTAACCTTTTCTCCGGAAAAAACATCAACTTTATATTTCTCACCTATTTTTTTAATTCTCATATGTTGATCACCAGGAGCAATCAACACTTTACCAGGTTCTACATAGTCTCCAATTTGTGCTTCCTTTACTGTAAAGGAAGTTTGCTGGTTGAGACGTTCTGCAAAGATATGTGAAAACATAGGAGGTATATGCTGTACGATCAGTATTCCAGGCATATTTGGCGGTAATTGCTTTAGAACTGAACAAATCGCTTCCGTACCTCCAGTAGAAGCTCCAATCGCTATGATTTTCGACATATCGATGCTTCCAGAGGATGGTTTCATGATTTCAGATTGAAGCGACGATTGATTTAATTTAGCATTGGAAGCTACTTTTATTTTCTCTATTAAATCATACAAAAAGGTTTCCACACTCTTTGGTGACTGCATATCTGGCTTGGTGACAAAGTCCACTGCTCCAACATTCATCGCATCAAATACAGCATCACTTGCACCACTTAATACGATGACTGGAATGGGGTATTGTGGTAACAATTTTTTAATAAATTCAATGCCGTTCATCTTAGGCATTACCACATCACAGGTCATAACATCAGGTTCAAATTCCAATATTTTATCTCTTGCATCATATGCATCAACCGCTTTGGCCACAACTTCTATATTTTCATCACAGTCGAGTCCACGGGCAATGACCTCACGGAATACATAACTATCATCCACAATGAGCACTCTGATTTTTTTCCCTTTATTCATGGTTTCACCTACCTTATCCTTCTTTGCGATATACAGAAGGCATAATGTATTTAAATTTCGTAGCTTCACGAATCAATGATTCAGAATGTCCAATGAAGAGATAACCTCCTGGTTCCAGATGATCATAGAAGCGATTCACCAACTCCATCTTAGTCTTTTGATCAAAATAAATCATCACATTTCTGCAAAAGATAACATGAAATTTTTTCTTAAATGGAATTATCTTTTCGATTAAGTTGAATTTACGAAAGATAACTTCTTGTTTTAACTTATTTGTAACAGATATCGATTTTGCATCATAGGGTTGAAAATAGTTTATAACCCAATGTTTAGGTAAGGATGCGATATGCTCTTTTGCATATACTCCTGATTTTGCAATCTCAAGCACTTTCTCTGATATATCCGTAGCTAAAATCTTACTATCCCATAGGGGTTTATCTTTACCAAAGTACTCATCTTGTATCATCGCCAAGGTATAAGCTTCTTCGCCTGTGGAGCTTGCAGCACACCAGATTCGGAGATCTTTTGATTTCACAGTGGTAGATAAAAAGGGTAGAACTTTGTCGCGGTAATAATAAAAATGATCAGCTTCTCTCATAAAAAAAGTATGATTTGTTGTAATTTTATTAATTAATTGAACCGCTGCCTGTCCACTTTTATCCTCTATCAAAAAGTGATAATAATCAGTAAACGATGCAAAGCCATCCTCTAAAAGTACATTTTGAAGGCGTCCGTTCACTAGGGTCATCTTTTCTTCCTTTAGATAGATGCCATAATTAGATTTTATGTACGCTGCTAATTGTTCAAATTCTTTTTTTGTAATCGAAACTATGTTTTTCACCAACTCTTTCGTAAACTACATTTTTGACACTTGGTGCCATGATAAACACCTTTTTAGGGGAATATGACATGTATGGTAATTCTACTGCTTCAAGCGCTCAGGTGTACACCCGTCTTTAAAGTAGACACATGTTTGACTCATAGATACTTTCTATGAATCAAACATGTGCATTGTGTTTTTAATACTTACCAAAATCTTGGTCACTTAATGCAATTTTATTCTTTTTAGATTTCATCTGTTCTAACATACGAACCATATTAGGATTTAATTCTTCCTCATCTCGATAGCTATTATGTTTACTATATTGATGTCTCAATTTGAATTTGGATACTTCCTCTTTTAATAATTCTGCTTGACTTGATAATTCTTCACTTGCAGCAGCACTTTCTTGTGAAGTAGCTGAATTGGTCTGAACAACTTCTGAAACCTGAATAATCCCCTGGTTAATCTGAGCAATTCCCATTGCTTGTTCATTAGATGCAATGGCAATGTCTCCAACAATCTGTGCCACACTAGAAATATCTTCCACGATATTATTCAATGCAGATGCTGTTTCATTCGCCAATCTCGTTCCACCTTCCACTTTCTTAATAGAACCTTCAATCATTTCAGTGGTTTCCTTTGCAGCGTTAGCACTTCTTGCAGCAAGGTTTCTTACTTCCTCTGCAACCACCGCAAAACCCTTACCGTGTTGGCCTGCTCTGGCAGCTTCCACAGCCGCGTTTAAGGCTAGAATGTTGGTCTGAAACGCAATTTCATCAATCACTTTGATAATCTTAGAGATGTTATTGGAGGAATCATTGATCTCTTCCATAGCTTTTAACATATCTTTCATCTGATTATTACCCTGAATTGCATTACCTCTTGCAGATTCTGCTAACTGATTTGCTTGATTTGCACTCTGAGCATTCTGTTGTGTTTGTGCAGAAATCTCTTCTAAGGAGGAGGATAACTCTTCCACTGCACTTGCTTGTTGGGTGGCACCTTGGGATAAGGCCATGCTGGAATCTGAAACATGGCTGGATCCTACAGCTACTTGATCTGCTGCAGCGTTAATATTTGTCATGCTTTCATTTAGGTTGTCTGCCATCTTACGAAAAGATTCTGCTAATTTTCCAACCTCATCATTGGAGTTGTTTTCAATTGTAACATCCAAATTACCATCAGCTATCTTATTGGCTGCTTTTAGAAGTTGAATTAATGGCTTACTAATAAGATTTGCTACAAGTAAGCCAAGCCCTAATGCAACGATGATACCTACAATGATGATGGTAAGCATTAAGGTGGATTTACTTCGGAATTCAGCGGCATTCAATTCTGAATTTTCTTTTGCGACTTTTTGATTGTAATCAATCAGTTTTTGTACGGAATCATCCAGAGCAATTCTAGCATTGGTGAACTCTTGGATACGGTTATCTGCTTCCTCAAATTTTTCAGCTTTAATCAATCCTAGGTGTTCGTCTCTGATCGCACGATAAGTAGCAAGTTTGTCTTTCATATCAGCAAATAATAATTGATCTTCTTCTGATAGACTGCGAGCTGTATAGGAGGATATAACTTCGTTGTTGGTTGCTACAATTGTAGTTATCTCATTCAATCGTTCTTGGAATTTCGACATATCTCTTTCGTACAACATTAATAGATAGTTGGAACGAATTACAAGCAAGTTCTTCTGGATAGCTACAAGATCTTGGGTTGGAAGATAGTTATTATCATACATTGATATACCTCGATCATTGATAAGAGACATATTCTGTATACCAACAAATCCAACGATTCCTGTAAATATAGAAAGCAATATAAAGCATATAATTATTTTTACTTTTATTTTTAAATTATTAAATCCCTTCATTTGTTCTCCTCCATTTGTTATTTGTTATTTGTTAAATGATTTATCTCATGTTCATTCAATAGCATATCACAATCCAGTATTAGTTTTACTTCATTAGAAACTTTTCCAATACCACTTATAAATCGGTTACCATCTCTACTTATATCAGGAGGTGCCACGATTTCCTCATCTGGAATCGTAATTACTTCTGAAACGCTATCCACAATCAATCCGATGGATACTGTTTGAATATCAATGACAATAATACAAGTTCGGTCATTATACTCTCGAAATTGCTTCTTAAATCGTAACCTCACATCCATTACGGGTATAATCTTCCCTCGCAAATTGATGATTCCTTTGACATAGTCAGGTAGCTCTGGGACTTCAGTAATAGTTTGAATTCCAATAATTTCAGTTACAAATCGAATCTCGATTCCATAAGATTCACTACCTAAGGCAAAGGTGAGATATCGTCCCTTTAAGGTATCCTCTTCTAATTCAAGAATATCTAAATCGGTAGAATCAGACATAGTTATACTCCTCTCTCTTTCGTGTTTTATATTAGTATACATAAAGCTCTCCGATATTGAGGATTAAGCTGATACTGCCATCACCTAAGAGAGTACAGCCAGCTAATCGTTTCATATTTCTAGTGTTCTTTATATAATTTGGAAGTGACTTAACGACTACCTGTTGTTGACCAATTAGTTCATCAGCAAAGATACAGTAATTTTTTTTATCTTGCTCAACCATAATAAAAATACCTTGAGTAAAATCAGTGATTTGGGTTTCAACATGAAAGGTTTCATGTAATCGTATAATTGGAATACACTGACCACGCATCATTATCATCTCGTTACCATCTGGATCACTGATAATATCCTCATGTTTTGGTCGGAAAGACTCTCTGATTGTTGTAATCGGAATGGTATAGCGGGATTGTCCAACTTTAATATTCATTCCATCTATGATTGCTAGGGTTAAAGGAATCTTCATGGTAAAGGTAGATTCTTTTCCTTCTACACTATTAACGAATATGACTCCACCTACTTCCTCTAAATTCTTGGTTACAACGTCCATACCAACGCCTCTTCCGCTAAATTCAGTTACTTCTTCTTTGGTGGAAAAACCAGGTAGTAAAATTAAACTGTAGATTTCTTGATCTGTCATCTCTTGCTCTGGTTTGCGTAGTATATTGTTTTCTTTTGCTCGTTTGATGATCTTTTCCTTATTTAATCCCCTACCATCATCACGTACAATGATTAAAACATCACTTCCAGAGTTCTTGGCTTCCAGGGTTAACTTACCCGATCTTTCTTTACCAAAGCTCTCCCGTTCTGATACTGTTTCAATACCATGATCAACTGAGTTGCGTACAAGATGCATCAAAGGATCTGCAATATGTTCGATAATGTTCTTATCAACCTCAGTATCTTCACCGATTAATTCTAATTTAACTTCTTTACCAAGTTTCTTGCTCATATCACGAACCACACGATGCATCTTTTGAAAGGTATTCGATAGTGGTACCATTCGAATTGCCATGACCATATCCTGTATCTCATTGGTGATCTTATGCAGCTGGCGCGCTGCTTTTTGGAAGTTTTCTAAATCTAATCCTTTCAATTCTGGATTTTGTGTTACCATTGCTTCTGCAATTACCATCTCCCCAACTAGATTCATTAACTTATCTAGCTTGTTCACATTTACACTAATAATACTCTGGTTAGTCATAGAAACGGGGGTATCCTTTTCTAGATTCTCCTTTGATCTTACTTCTTGTATTATCTTAGGAATGATAATCGGACTTTGCTCTACCACAATAGACTTATGTTTATCTACTGGCTGATAGTCCTCTAAGGATTCAACATTTTCTAATTCAAGTTTCTTTAAAAATATGATTTCATCTAACTTCTTTTCCACTTCTTCATACGTTAGTTCCGTTTTAAAACGAATCTGAAACCCCTGATCACGTATTGTTTGAATGGTATCATTATTCTCGATAATATCGTCGGGTTGGTAGAATAGCTCGGTTGTGAAATCTTTGATATTATGTATTACGGTATAAGCTCTAATATTCTCCATCTCACAGCCATCTTCAAAGAAAATGGTTGCTTTGAATGCATTATAATTTTTATTATAACTTGATACATCGGCAGCAATGTAATATTGTTGCTGTGTTTGAATACTGTTAGGATTATCAACCGTACTTTCGTTAGGATTTCCTTGTTTTAGTTCACCTAAAAATTCTCTGATTTGCTCAATAAGAGAGCTGGCATCACCGTCCACGCTGGAAAATTCCTTAATCTTATGTAGCTCGACTTTAATAAAATCAATGCCATCTAAGATTAGACTAGATAGTTGGGTACAGTCTAATGCTTTTGGTTTTTGTTCTCTTAAAAAAAAGAATAAATCCTCCATGCTATGAGCTAAGGTGGAGATGTTATTAAAAAGCATCATTGCAGAGGAACCTTTGATTGTATGCATGATTCTAAAAATTTCATGAATCGATGCTTCACAATATTCGCCTGTTCTTTCGCTATCTAAGATACATGATTCTAATTGCTCAATATTTTGATTCGTTTCAAATAGATACATATCTAGCATTGCATCATTGGTATATGGCTCTAACAAATTATTACTTCCTTTCCTCGTTTTTTGTTTGAATAGCCTCCAGTAACATAGTTACAGTCGTCAACATTCGATCTCTTAGAGAAAATTGATAGTCCATTTCTCTCCATTGATGACACCATTCTTTGATTGCCCCAACTATGACAATGGTAAAGGCTTCTGTGTCAACTCCTTGTTTGATATCTCCTAACGTTTTTGCTTCTTCTAATAATTTTGAGATAAAATGATATCTTTTTTTCAGGATGTGCTGTACTTTATTCTGATAAATCTCATCATTATGTAAAATTGGTAAATTAAGAGTCAAGGATGCGATTGCTGGATAGTTTTCATAATAACTTATAAAAACATCAATAAAAGTTCGTAATGACTCAAGTGGAGATAGATTTTTTGTCTGAAGGGACTGAATGATATCGTTGTCATAAAGAGAAAAATGATCTAAGACAGCAAGAAGAATCTCACCTTTTGATTTGAAATGCTTAAAGATAGCTGGTTCAGAAATTCCAACTCGTTTCGCTATTTCTTTGGTAGATATACCATGGATTCCGCTTTCGTGAATCTGAGTGATCGTTTCAAGTATAATTTTCTCTTTTGTGTGAAGTAATGAATTATACAACATATTTTTACTCCTTGGTTAATAGTTATTAACTCAATAGTTACATTTTACCATATACTATATGCTTTGTCAATTAACTATCATGCCAATAGCACACAATCATATATGAATTACACAAAAAATTTTTCTTTTACTTGTAGTTATTTGTAACATAGTATAAAAACAAAGTGCCTGTTTTACAGACACTTTGCTTTTATATAAGTAATTTTTTGTGCACACTTTGATCGTATAACTTTTATTTCTACTCTACAATAATAGCTGCAACCGGACATTGATCCGCTGCTTCTTTTGCAGAGGAAAGTACATTAGCTACAATCTCAGAAGCAACGGCTACTGCTTTCCCATCACTATCCATATCAAATACCTCTGGACATATTCCGCTACATAAACCGCAACCAATGCAAACATCTTTATCTACAAAACCTTTCATATGAACACCTCCTAATATTTATAGGAGTAATATACCATATATTTTGGGAAATGGATGTATCCTGGGATACCAATACTATGATTATTACGACAAAATCAAAAGACATTTGATAAACCTGTTATTAAATATGGAACTAAATAACATGAAGTAACGTCTAATTTTTGTTGTACAATCCATTAACTTATTAAATATAAAACGAGGTGATCGAAATGAAACATAAAGAATTTATAAAATCATGTGGTATTATCTTAACTGCGCTATTCCTTGCTGGCTGTAGCAAACCAGAAATCAATGCTCCATCAACTAATGATTTAGACCTGAGTCCTACAACAATAGTTACCCAGAGCATCACGGATGAAAATCAGATAAAAGATCCTGCAATTATACAGGAGGATACCACATCTGATGCTATGATAGAAGACATTAGTAGCACAAGGTTAGCTGAAGACGAAAATGCATTGGATCTTAGTGGGCCGATAACTGGTATCTATCAAGGCCAGATCGATGGTCATAGTATCGAAATACTTGTTGACGATCAGTATATAGAGCTTAATGCAGATGATATCGGGCAGTATCTGGATGGGTTAGAGAAAGATGATAAAGTTGAGTTTACAGCATCTATCTCAGCATCAGATCAGATGATGCTTGAAAGCATTAAAGAACTTAAGTAAAGGATTAGAAAACAGCCTCTGCTATCCTATCTGGATATCAGAGGCTGCCTCCTATTGCTTTTCATGAAACAATGCAATGATTGAACTGACAATATAGGATAACTAATGATTAGATCTCGTCATTTGTCTTATATTGATAGTCTAACTTCTTGAAGAAATCTACTCTTGGCTCTAAGAATTTCACTTGGTGCTTGCTGATATCTGGAACATAGAATGAAATCGGCTCTAATATATGATCCCAGTTCCATAGATCTTCCGATAAGTTCATATATTCACGGAACATCTCACAACCAGCTGGTGCAATTGGATGAATCAAGATTGCCATGATTTTACAAGCGTATAGACAATCAATGAGAATTTGCTTTCTTAATTCTTCATTACCATCTTTGTCAGCAATTCTGACATTATTTACCCAGTGCTTATTAATCTCACGTATATATTCATCTAATACATAGGAGATTCGATGGAAGTCATGATTATACATGTGTCTCTCGTACTCACTTACTGTTTCCTCAGAAAGTTTAAGTATCTTTTCACTTACCTGACCTTCTGGAAGTTTTGCTTCTTTGGTTGCCTGTATGGAATAAAAGCAAGAACGAATTAAGCGATTGTAAACATTGGTTAAAAGATTTCCTTCCTTTAATACCATATCTACACCTTCTCGCTCGTTTTCTGGTATATAAACCTGTGGTTTAAAACCAACACTCTTGGAGGATAATCCAAGGCTCATAAAATGCATACGAAGCTGCTCTGTTGTATAATAAGTTAATAATTCATCAGCCATCGGAGGTTTAATCTCGGAGCTGCTACTTGCTTTGGTGTCCATAAAAAGAACGTGGCGGTTTGCAATAATATGTGGAAGATTAACGCTAGCCATATCAGGTTTTTCTGACTTGTTCATCTTTAAACCAACGAAAATTCCCATTTCAGCAATTGCATAGAAATATATATTGTCTTCACCGATAAACTGATAAACCATAGCATCTTCATGATCCCACCAGTTCAACCACTCCTTGGAATCACAGCCAAGGCTTTCTAAATAAGTCTTAGTAAATGAGATTGGTGCCCATAAAGATTCTGGCCATACCCAGAAGCTAAGATCTTTTTGATCTTCACAATCTGGAACTGGAACGCCCCATTCTACATTACCGGACAAACGGAATGGAACTAAAGTCTTTCCTGCAGTGTAGTGAACACCTAACTCTTCCAGGGTTTTTTTTGCGATTTCTCTTAAGTCAAGGGTATCAAAGACAAAGGTTACTGATGGTTTTTTCTCTTCATCAATTGTAGTATGAGCTGGTAATTTTGATTCTAGCTCGCTTAAATCATTGATATATTTTCTTGGTACGTAGATAACTGGCTTTTTCAAGGATTCTTCAATGGTATTCAACATATACTTTCTAGAATTTGATGAACTCTTAAGAAGATTAACACGCTCCTGCATCATATCAATGCAATCCTCTAAGCAAAAATACCAGTTCGTAACATCTTTCAGTGCTGGTTTCTTGCCAGATAGAGCACTTACAGGATGGATTAATTCGGAAGGCATATACTGGTGTCCTAAGGAACACTCATCTGCATAAGCTTTCTCAGAGGTACAGCCTTCAATCGGACAGCGTCCAGTAACCTGACGTCCATTTAAGAACACGCCCAACTCTTCATCGTAAAACTGTGGAGAAGATAGTTTTTCGATATAGCCATTCTTATATAAAGTTTCAAACAATTCCTTAGAGTACTCATTGTGAATCTCTCCTGCTCTACCCAGAGCAGAAGCAGCAAACAAATTCAAACTAATTTGATAATCCTTAAGAGTCTTCTTCTGTTTTTCATGATTGCTCTCAACGTATTCCTTGATACTTCCTTCGTACCCGTCTTCTTTTAGTTTACGATAGCTTTCTAAGATCGGAGAACCATAACAATCGGTACCTGAAACAAAGATAACATTCTCTTTTCCAATGCGATCTCTTAAGAAACGTGCATAGATGTCCGCATGAACGAACATTCCACCAACATGCCCAAAATGTAAGCTCTTATTGCCATATGGCATACCACCTGTAACCACCGCACGTTTTGGCCAAACAGGTTTTTCATCTCTCATTAAACGTTTACTAATCATAATTTCCTCCTTTAATATAGTATCGTAGCATAGTCTCTTGTTTAATACAAAGCACCATTGCTACGTGCAAATAGGAATTTGACACCCTATTTCTAGGAATAAAAAAATCCCTGAAATAATCTCTTATTTCAGGGACGAATGAACTTCGCGGTACCACCCTAATTTCCTGATATGTCGCCATGTCAGGCTCATCAAGTACAATTACTTATACTCTAGTTCTGTAACGTGAACTCACGTCATAGCATCACCAATAAGTTTTATTATGAGTCAATCTTATTCGATCCGTATGCGGCTCCGAGGCTTGTTTCATGATATCTACATAATTCCCTTTCAGCAAAATGGGAACTCTCTGTATATGCGAATAGCATTACTCTTCTCTTCTATGCCTTTATTGTATAATTTATTGTAGTCTAGCATTTTTTTTATCAGTTGTCAAAGGGTTTTCTCAAGTTAATTCATGAAATGCTTTAATTACTTCCTCACACCAGCTAATTGCTGTTTGAGTACTTAATAAACCGTAACGAAGAGTCGCATTTATATAAATCTTTCGTTCTGGTGTTATCTCTTTTTGATCACTATTAAGATAAGCTTCCATCTTTTGATATTCAAATAGTTTTTGCTCATGACGATATTTATATTCCTTTAATAATGCTAGTACACCTTCTTTGGGTAAATGATTGGAGAATAAAAATTTTAACATAAACTCTGAGCGAACTGGCTGAATCTGAGTTGGTTCCACCAGCCATGTAAGGAAACTCTCTCTTCCTCTTTCGGTGATTCTATATTCGATTTTACGCGAAGACTCCTGACCATCTATCTTCTCAATCAAGCCTTCTTGTAACAGATTGCTTAAGACAGGGTAAATATGTCCAAAATTTTCTTTCCATATACTTGAGATTACTGTATCACAATACTTCTTAATATCATAACCAGAAGCAGGCCCAATGCTTAGTATACCTAGTATCGCAAATTGTGTTTTATTCTTAGTTGCCATGCTTTATTCCTCGACTAAATTCAATGATGACATCCACCGCGGTTTGATAACCTAAATCATTACTTAAGCTGGATCCAATTTTTTGAGCTGCTTGTTGAAATTGTTCCTTGCTGATAAGTGCTTTCACAGCGTTATTAAGGAGGGTTTCATCTAGTTCATTCAGAGCGTAAGTTAGTCCACAGCCTAATTCTACCACTCTTTTTGCAACCATATATTGATCGTTGGCCATTGGGATGACCAGAACAGGAACCTTATAGTAGAGGGCTTCACTCACGCTATTAAACCCTCCATGAGTGATGAAGGCCTTCGCTTGTTTTAAAAGCTCAAGCTGCGGAGCATACTTACACACGATGAAATTATCAGGGATTAGGCCAAGAGAAGCTATATCACATTTGCTTCCCACCGATAATACAATTTTGTAATCAAGAGTTGAAAGAGCCTTCATACACAGCTGATAAAAGGAAGTAAAGTTTGTGTTTATTGTACCCAAAGAAATATAGATGATTTCTTTCTTCTCAATCTGCTCCCATGGGAAATCCATCATTTCTTGTCGGTCAAGAATGGAAGGGCCTACAAAATGATAGCTTTCATCAAAGTCGTTCGCGTCAGAGTTAAATTCGGCAGAAGTATAAACAAGGTTACAATCGCCAACATTACTAAAGAATTCATATCCACTTGGGATTGGTATCTCATAGAGATCACAGGTAGCATGAAGAAGATGATAGAACTCATCCAATTGAGGATGTAGATTATATTCCATCATTCGGTCTGGTACTGGTAGATGCTTTTTCACAAAAGTGGTATTAGAACAAATCATTGGAAGATTCATAATGTTTTTTACAAAATAACCAGCACCTAGAATAGAATCACAGACCGCAAAATCAAAGGTCATATCTTTCGTTTTCTTCAATAATTCTGGAATCAGTGCTGATTCGTACTTTATCATATATTCTAGTAAGGTGTAAAAGGGATGATTGCCGCTAGGCTTGTAAGTAGAATAATAGTTCTCCATATCTGCGTTAATAAATTGTGCACCTGCTGCTTCAATCTTTTCTTTGAATACGCTGGAACTAAAATACCATACTTCGTTACCACGATTCACTAATTCCGTTACGATTGGTAAGGTTGGATTGAAATGACCATGTAAATTACCATTCACAAATAAGATCTTAGACATATGTATTCCTCCTTAGACTATATCAGTCTGATATGGCTATATATTATATCAGACTGATATAGTTGTCAATATATAAATAGACAATCTTCAAATGGAATAAGGAATTTTTAGGTTGAGAATATTTTATTAGTAGTAATGGAGATAATATGCTCTAAGTGATAGATATGTAAGTTCATATAGATATGTAAGTTCATATAGATATGTAAGTTCGTATAGATATGAAAGCTCGTATAGATATGTAAGCTCGTATGTAAGCTCGTATAGATATGAAAGCTCGTATAGATATGTAAGCTCGTATAAATATGTAAGCTATGTAAGCTAAGAATGATATGTAAGCTTGTAAAGATATGTAGCTCGGAATGATATGTATCAGATAGAAATACAAACTATAAAAAGAAGGATAGATATGATGAATACGAAGAATACAAAGGAACACGGAAAAGAAAAAGGATTATCTGTATGGCAACTTACCATGATTGCACTAGGTACCGTCATTGGTGGCTCCTTTTTTATTGGTTCAGCAGTTGCAATTAAAGCAGCTGGGCCTGCAATCATTATCTCTTACATCTTAGCAGGTGCCATTGTATATTTTATCTTGTTTGCCTTATCGGAGATGACTGTTTCAAGACCATGTGAAGGTTCCTTTCGGACATATGCCGCGGAAGCATTTGGCCCCGGTGCTGGTTTTGTGGTTGGCTGGGTGTACTGGACTGGTGTGGTCTTAGCCATGTCTAGTGAAGCTACTGCTGTATCTTTACTATTCCGACAATGGTTTCCTAAGATATCGATTGCACTCCTTGGTAGTGGCATTATCATAGTTGTTACATTTCTAAACCTTCTTGGTGCAGATAAATTAAGTAAATTAGAGAGCGGGCTTGCCATAATTAAAGTATTAGCTATACTCGCCTTTATTATCTTTGCTATATTATTAATATTAGGTTTAATCAAAGGAAGTTCTGCTATTGGTGTAGGTGAATTAAAAAACGAAGAATTGGCACCTAATGGTATTAAAGGAGTTGCTGGAAGCATGTTGATTGTTCTCTTTGCTTATGCTGGATTCGAAGTAATTGGTTTGGCAGCATCAGAAGCAAACAATCCAAAAGAAACTATACCAAAAGCAATTCATTCCACCGTATTTATCTTAATTGCATTCTACGTAATTTCCATCCTTGTTTTATTACCGCTGATTCCTACTTCTGGATTAGATGAGGAAGAAAGCCCTATGGTAGCAGCCTTAAACCGTGCTGGAATGGATTGGGCAGGTAATGCGATTAATATCGTGTTAATCACAGCAATTCTATCTACCATGCTGGCAGCCATGTTTGGTTTAGGAAGAATGATGCGTTCACTGGCGGATGCGAAACAAGCACCAAAATTTCTAAAGGATAAGACGGATGTGCCATATCGTGGAATACTCTTCTCAGGATTCGCTATGCTAATAGGC
>JAEYWQ010000281.1 GCA_023428885.1 Bacillota bacterium | reverse complement strand
ATCCGCATATAAATAATTTACCACTATTTTCTTTTTTCATCAACCTGTTTTTCCTATTTTCTAAGCTAGTTTTGATTCAATTTTCATATTCATTTTACAATATTCGTCATATATTGGATAATAAAATTGCTCATAACGTCAAGACAATCCCTTGGAACAAAGTAATACTAAACTTACAATACCATATGATGATTTAAAGAAACGAGAGAAGTTGTTCCGATATGCTTTTCACCATAGCATTAAGGAGTACATATCCAAGCGTAGATTAACAAGTGCAACCAATGATTTAGTCTCAACCGATATGACCATTACCGAGATAGCAATGAAATATCAGTACAATTCCCCGGAGACATTTACCAGGGCCTTTAAAAAGTTATGGGAGATCACTCCTTCCGAGTTTATGTCTCAATGGAGGTTTACAAGTATCTTTCCAAAAATCACAGGTATTGAAAACTATAATTTATCTGATCCCAATTATTTTTTCAACCTCATCTTACGAGCTAAGATAGCAATTCCACCAACAAGTACCGCAGCAGCTCCAGCAACGATCCCTATAAATAGGTTTTACCTTGACGTTAGCTATATATTTTTATACAATAAAGGAAGATTAATCCACTTTTATAAAGTACATATTAGAAAAATAAGAACATTGTGAAAGCAGACGCGAAAGGGTAAAAATCATTAACTAAAGGGAGAAGAACAAATGAGAGAGAAAGTGAAAGTATTATTACTGCTAGTTCTATTTTGTAGCATCTTCAGTATCCATTCCACCGCTAGTGCCAAGACAGATGAGGATTTTGTCATTAGTGAAGGTACACTTCTAGTCAAATATCAAGGAAATGACCGCAATGTAACAATTCCAGACAATGTTACCAAAATCTATTTTGGAGCTTTTCAAATGAATAATACGATTGAAAGTGTTACAATACCTAAAAGTGTTACATATATTGACAGGTATGCATTTGACAGCTGTGAAAATTTGAAAACTGTAAACTTTGAAGGCGGAGTTGAAACTATCGCCAGAGCTGCCTTTAATAATTGCACTTCTTTGGTGAAAATAAAGCTTCCCGAAGGTTTGAAAACTTTAGAGGAATTAGTGTTTAGCGGCTGTACCAAGCTGAAAGAGGTATCATTTCCTAAGAGTCTGATAAGAATCGGTGAGGGCTGCTTTGAAGATACTTATCTTACTACTACAGCTGCCAAAAAAGAAAAGCTTTTGATTCGCGATCATGTCCTAATCAGCGGATCTCATGCCAGTGGAAATGTAACGATACCCTCAGAGGTTAAGGTAATCGTAGATGATGCCTTTGCATACAACGAAAAAATAACCTCTGTTGTGATTCCTGGATCTGTAACCACGATACCTTCGTATGCATTTGCTTGGTGTAATAGCCTGAAATCAGTGACGATAAAAGATGGGGTGCAGGAATTAAAATCCTCTGCTTTCCTAGAGTGTTCTAAATTATCCACTGTATCCCTCCCCTCTTCTCTTAAGAAATTTAAGAGTAACGCTTTTACCTCTACTCCTTGGTTGACAGCACAAGAAAAGAAGGGACCATTTATTATAATTAATAAGGTATTAATCAGTGCGGAAAAAGTAAAAGGTGCTGTGGTAATCCCATCGGACGTGACAGAAATTGCTCCTGATGCATTTGAAGGCAATAATCAGATTACCTCTGTTACTATTCCTAAAAACGTGAAAACCATTGGGGATCTAGCATTCAATGGTTGTGAAAAATTAGAAACCGTTATCATTAAGGAAGGTGTGAAAAAACTTGGTGCCAATGCTTTTCTAAACTGTACGAAACTGAAAAAGGTTGTTCTACCAGACAGTATCACTAAACTTGAAGACTGTACTTTTCAAGGATGTAAGAACTTAAAAGAATTAACATTAGGAAAAAAAATAACCGTAATTAGAAGAAGGGTCTTTGACGGATGTAATAAATTAGAAAAAATCAATCTTCCTTCCACACTAACGTCGATTGGATCTCATACTTTTGACTCTTGCGATTCCTTAAAGGAAGTTGTACTTCCATCAAAGATAAAGACAATACCAAGTTCCCTATTTGTTGGCTGTAATAATCTAGAAAAAGTTGTATTACCTGAAGGCTTAACTGTAATTAGCAGCAATTCTTTTAATAACTGCTATAATCTAAAAACCGTGGTGATTCCTAATAGTGTAAAAACCATAGGTGATACTGCCTTTTCAGGTTGCATAAGTCTTACTAGCTGCAGCTTACCGAATGGACTAGAAAAAATCGGGAAGTTTGCTTTCGCAGGATGCTGGAATTTGAAAGATATAAAACTACCGTCCACTGTGAAATCGATCGGAGATTTTGCCTTTTATAGCTGCTTCTCTGCAAGCAAAATCAAGGAACCTAAGAACTTAGAGCATAAAGGATATGAAGCCTTCTATGCTTGCGGAACATCAAATTATACGGGTAAAAAAGGATCCGGTACTTATTTGGCTTCAGGGAGCGAATTCCCAAGACTCGCGAAATTTAATACGCAAAATCTATACACGGATACCTATTGGGGACTTGATTCAAAAGATAATTCCACCACTGCAGATGCTTTGGAAAAAGCAGATGACTTTATCGAGGGTGTTATTGGTTCCAAGTATAATGGCGAAGAACATATAGGATTTTGGAATGGTATTAGATATATATATTTGGAATTAATGGATGCCAGTTATTTTAATATTTCATTTTATAAATCAGATGAAGGACATTATACTTTATATTACTGGCTCAATGATCCTGTTGGTTATCTCATACCTAATAGTGTTTTCGGTATTGCAGAAAGTGAAGCAACAAGAGCCTTTTTGGCCATGATCAGTAGTGAGCCTGAAGAGGTATTCCGTGCTGTATATGAATGTATGCTAGGAAAGAATACACATAAGATCAACCCAAACACTTGGGTTACCGTTGGAGATGTCCAGGTCAAATGTGATAAAACTTATTTAGAATATTATTTTAAGAAGAAGTAAGGTAGAAGAAAGAAGGCTGCTTGCTAATACTGTGCAGATAACAGACGGTGAATCAACGGTTCATACAATTACATGGAAAAAAATCTGTAACACATCATATGGTGTGTTACAGATTTTTTTCCCATGTAACTGAATTACAGGAATCGAACCCTATCTTATAGCTGCCTCAGATTATAGACAAACAATATAAAGTCATATTTATCCGACAATAGGGAGAGGTATAATTTAAATTACAAATATGAAATAATTGAATTAGATATATAGTATGTTACGTTAAATTAATAATAGTAGACAAATCGTCAACTCATTACTTATTAAAATGATTAAATGTATTAGATATAGTATCATACAGTTCCTATTTTACTGAGCAAGTTCTCATACAATTTTCTTATTCATTTGACAATATTCGTCATATATCGGATAATAAAATTGCTCATAACATCAAGACAATCCCATAGACCAGCCTTATAATTAACTTACAATACCATATGGTGATTCAATGAAACGAGGTGCCTAATGAAGAATTTTGTTGCTCTCCTGCAATCGATTGAATACATAGAAGACCACTTAGATCAGCCCTTGACTCAGGAGGATCTAGCAAAGTCTTGCTATTGCTCTCTTTCTAATCTACAGAAATTATTCCGATATGCCTTTCACCATAGCATTAAGGAGTACATATCCAAGCGTAGATTAACAAGTGCAAGCAATGATTTAATCTCAACCGACATGACGATCACGGAGATCGCAATGAAATATCAGTACAATTCTCCGGAGACCTTTACCAGGGCTTTTAAAAAGCTATGGGAAGTCACTCCTTCCGTGTTTAAGTCTCAATGGAGATTTACCAGACTCTTTCCTAAGATTACCGGTATTGGTTATTATAATTTGTCAAATGGAGGTAAAGAAATGATTAAGAAGGTGGATATTTCTGATGTTTATGACGCATTAAAAGAGAAAGCAAATACCTGGGTTTGCTGTTTTGACATCCAAGGTTTAGTTCCGATTAATAACATAAGTTATGAAGCAGGGGATAAAGCAATTCTGGAAACGGCTCATAGAATTGAAACTAGCTCTACCGATGAAATGATGCTTTTCCGTATCGGTGGGGATGAATTTGCTTTAGTCACCGGGCTGACAGACCAAGCTGCTGCTGAGGCATTAGCTCAATCGATCCTTGCAAAGAATAAACAAACCATTACCTGCAATGGGCAAGAAATCCCACTCTCTCTCAGAGTTGGCTTACTGAAGATGCCAGAGAAAGAAAGTAATCTTAGATACCAAGAATTATTTACTAATATGCATCAAGCAATTAATGATACCCGTGATACCAATAACAATCTTCATGTGTATTCTGCTTGTATCTAAGATTTTCATAAAATGACCAAAGTATAAGCAAAGGAGGGAATCGATTTATAATATCGAAAACCCTCCTTTGCTTGTAATCTCTATGTTACCAAAGATAAAACAACCTTAACGATTCCTTCTCTCTTATTTCTGATCTATTTTAATTTTACCCTCTCCAATTAACTTCCCAATTATTTCTTTAACTTCATC
>JAEYWQ010000166.1 GCA_023428885.1 Bacillota bacterium | reverse complement strand
CACTTGCACTATTTCCATTAATCAATATAGCCATCGGAACATCAACACTATCATCATCCTTAGAATACTCATCATCACGTTCACCAGACTTGGTTTCTGTATAAACAAGTAGCTTATCTTTTTTTATCAGACGTTCTAGCATCTCAACACAGGAGGAGTACAAACCGCCCCCATTGTCACGAATGTCAATTACTAGGCCTTTCATACCCTGTGCTTCCAAATCGTCAATGGCATTAATAAATTGATCCACTGTTACCTTATCAAATTGAAGCACATAAATATATCCTATCTTATCCTCCAGCATCTTATATTCTACGGTAGGTACTTTAATCTCATCACGTGTGACCGTAAAATCAATCTCTTCCATAGTCTCCCCACGTAAAACTGTAAGCTTTACCTGAGTCCCTTTTTCACCCTTCATCTTGGCAACAACCGTACTAATATCTTGGTCTGTGACCACTTCGCCTTCTACCTTATAGATAATATCGCCAGGCATGATGCCTGCTTGGTCTGCTGGACCTCCCTTAAAAGGCTTGGTAATTGTCAATACTTTCGTATCCTGGCTCTGACTTACATAAGCTCCAATACCATAATAAACACCTTCCGTTTGCTCCATTAATTCAGCATATTCTTCCGCTGTATAATAAGTAGAATATGGATCGTCCAAGGCTTCCATTAATCCCTTTAAAACAGAATCTTCATATTGCTCTTCTGTCACATCATATAGGAAATACTTTGAAACAATACCCTTCATCGTTGACATCTTCTTTAGAAGGGCTTCCTCGGAATTCTTTGTGTTCTTACTGGATTGTGTTGGCTCTTGATTAGCACCATTCTCCTTTGTCCCTTGTAAACTATAGTCTTGTAATTCTCGCTGTTCGATTAGACTATTACGATATAATACAGAAAACGCCACGGTGCATATTAATACAGCGCTCAATGCTCCTGTAATAATACCTGCTACAAATTTATTTTTCATGTTTAGCCTCCAAGTTTTAAGAATGGTTCTTAGGATATAAAAATGTAACTATTTATAGCTTATATAGAGCAATGGATCTACATAGTTCCCATTGATGATTAAACTAAAATGAAGATGAGGGCCTGTGGAAACACCTGTAGAACCAACCAAAGAAATGACTTCACCTTGATCCACATGGTCTCCCACTGATACTAAAATCTTGGAGCAGTGAAGATATCTGGTTACGACTCCATTACCGTGGTTAATATTTACATAATTCCCAGCAGTAACATTATAACCTACATCCTCAACTGTACCGGCAAGCGATGCAACGATGGAAGCACCTTGTGCACCACCGATATCCACACCACGGTGATAGGTACTTGCGCCTTTGGTTGGAGCAATACGATATCCAAATTTAGAATAGACATTACCATCCCCCGGTAATGGCCACATCATATTGTTAATAGAAGTTTCCCCTGAAGTGACAATCCCTGCAAGAGCATTTGCCTCTTCTTGCGCTTTCAAGGCTGCTAGTCTAGCCTCTTCTGCCTTTCTAGCTTCTTCTGCCCTACGTGCCTCTTCTTCCACACGTTTGCGTTCTTCTTCTTTAATATCTTCAATATTAGCATTCTCTGCTACAATTTGCTGTGCATATTCAGAAAATAATTCTTCATCCGCATTGATTGCTTCGGTATATCGAATAATCTCTGCTCCTTTTTGAGCTGACAGTTCTTCTAATGTTTGTTGCTCAAACATCTGAGCTTCTTCTGATAGTTTTAGTTCCTCTAACTGGGCTGATAAATACTGCTCCTGTTGTTCAATCAATTCCTTTGTGGCAATATACTCACTCAATAGATTTCCATCATACTCTGAAATTCTCTTCGAATATTCCACTTGATTCAAAAACTCCACAATGTCGCCTGAGCTTAAGAATACATCTAAGATCCCTTCTGAACCATTCTCATATAGATATTGTATTCGGCGTTTCATTGTTTCATACTGGGCTGCTTCGGTTTCTTTTGCTTCTTGTAATTCATTCTTTGTCACTTCAAGCTCGCCCTTTGTCTCTTCAATGTCCTTTGCTAACTGATCTAAACTTGCAGTCAACTCATTCAGCTGCATATCTAGCTCTTCTATGTAAGCTAAGATATCTGATTTTTCCTTCTCTAACCGATCAATATTCGCCTGTGTATCTTTTTTCTTTTGCTCTAATTCTTTCTTTTTTTCTTCTGCTTCTTTCAGTTTCTCTTCATAACTATTTAACTTAATCGATGGTAAAAGGTTCACTTGAGAGAACTGATTCGTACTTGAAGCAGCCAAAACTGTGTTATCCTTCCTTATATCAAATGCGTTTGTTATAATCGGAAGTGTCAATGCTGTTATCAAACCATATGATAATAATCGAAAACGCTTCTCTTTCATTAGTTTCATCCTTATCCCTATCCCCTTAGTTGATTTTACGTAATTGTTTTCCTAGTGTCATAAAGCTTCCCACAAAACCAATTCCAACCCCAATGATAAGTGATATTGGGATCAAATCATTAATGACGCTTCCAGCGCTTAATAGTTTAGTAGATCCAAACGGACTATTAAAACTTGTAGCGACATATCCAACAGCCTTGTTGTAAACCACATAAATGATACCAATCGGTATAACAGCCCCAATAACTCCGATTAGAATACCCTCTACGACGAATGGGGCTCTTATAAAGAAATCAGTAGCTCCAATCAATTTCATAATAGAAATTTCTTGCCTTCTTACCGCAATACCCATAGTTACTGTAGTACTGATTAAGAATACCGAGACTCCTAACAAGATAATAATAATAACACCAGTACCATAAGCTAACCCTTTGTTTACCCCGCTTAAGATATCGGCTATTGCCTCTGAATTATTAACCTGACGTACACCAGGGATGCTGTCAACATAACGGACTAAGGTATCCTGCATCTCCACATCATTAAGATAGACAATATAATGTGCTGAATTCGCCAATGGATTATCCTCGCCAAAGCTAGCAATTTGCTCAGGGTTTAATTTACTTGCCTTGTATTCTTCCCATGCCTCGTCTGCAGAAACATAATCCAACTTACCCACTTCAGCCCGTAAACCAATCTTATCTCCAATTACTTTGATTTCTCCATCGGTGATTCCTTCATCGAAGAATACCGTAATACTAACTCCTTGCTCCGCATTCTTTAGTAAATATTGAAAATTCATTAAAATACAATAGAATATCCCAAACAAAAACAAACATGTTGTAATTGTTCCTACCGATGCTAAGGAAAACATGCGGTTTCGCTTGATATTCTTAATTCCTTGCTTAATACTGTAAATTAACGTGCTCGTTCTTTGCATTTGCATAACCACCTTTTATTGTATCACTAATTACAACGCCATTTTTCATTGTAATGACACGCTTTTGCATGGCATCTACAATTTCTTTATTATGAGTTACTACAACAACTGTGGTCCCTCTTTTATTCACTTCCTCAAGTAAATGCATGATTTCCCATGAATTCTTTGGATCCAAGTTACCAGTAGGCTCATCTGCTAATAACATAACAGGGTTATTCACCAGAGCTCTTGCCAGTGCAACTCTTTGCTGCTCACCACCTGATAACTCTTTTGGATATGATTTATGTTTCTCCGAAAGCCCCACAACAGACAGCATCTTTGGTGTCTGTCGTTGAATCAGTTTGGTTGGCGTTTCGATGACTCTTTGCGCAAACGCAACATTTTCAAACACGGTACGAT
>JAEYWQ010000164.1 GCA_023428885.1 Bacillota bacterium | reverse complement strand
ATTATATAAAAAGAAAAAAATTTCAAGGGGTGAAAACGTCAATGGATAAAAACAGAATACGTCCTATTAAGATTGGAAAAGGCGTAAGAATGAGCTATTCAAAGCAAAAAGAAGTACTTGAAATGCCTAATCTCATTGAAGTTCAGAAGGATTCCTACAAGTGGTTTTTGGAGGAAGGTCTAAATGAAGTGTTCGATGATATTTCGCCGATCGAAGATTACAGTGACCATCTTAGCCTCGAGTTTGTTAGCTTTCAACTTTGTGAAGATGATGTCAAGTATTCGATTGAAGAGTGCAAGGAAAGAGATGCAACTTATGCGGCTCCGTTGAAAGTAAAAGTTCGACTTCGTAACAAAGAAAACGATGAAATCAATGAACATGATATCTTCATGGGTGATTTACCATTAATGACCGAAACAGGTACCTTCGTAATTAATGGAGCAGAGCGTGTTATCGTTAGCCAGTTAGTACGTTCCCCTGGAATTTATTATGCAATTCAACATGATAAAGTCGGTAAGACATTACACTCAAGTACAGTTATTCCGAACCGTGGTGCTTGGTTAGAGTATGAAACAGACTCTAATGATGTATTTTACGTTCGTGTGGATAGAAATAGAAAAGTGCCTATCACAGTTTTACTTCGTGCTCTTGGTGTTGGAACCAATGCAGAGATTACGGAGATGTTTGGTGAAGAGCCAAAAATTTTAGCAAGTTTCGCAAAAGACCCATCCGATAATTATCAAGATGGTCTTCTTGAGTTATATAAAAAGCTTCGTCCAGGTGAACCATTATCTGTAGAAAGCGCTGAATCTCTTATTCATAGTATGTTCTTCGATGCTAGAAGATACGACCTTGCTAAGGTTGGACGCTTTAAGTTTAACAAGAAGTTAGCATTAAAGAACCGTGTTGTAGGTCTGCATTTAGCTGAAGCAGTTGTTGATGAGACAACTGGTGAAATCATTGCTGAAGCTGGAGACCTTATTACTGAGGAATTGGCAGTGCGTATCCAGAATAAGGCTGTTAAGTCAATCTGGGTTCAGGGTGAAGAAAAGAATATTAAGATTCTTACTAACTTAATGGTTGACATTAGTGAGTATGTCAATATAGACAAAGAAGAACTTGGAATTACGGAAGAGGTTTATTATCCAGCTCTTCGTACCATCTTAGATTCCTGCTCTTCTGATGAAGAACTTCGTGAAGCAATCATTAAGCACAACGCAGACTTAATTCCAAAACATATCACAGTAGATGATATCTTTGCATCCATTAACTATAACATGCATCTGGAATTTGGCATTGGTAATGCTGATGATATCGATCACTTAGGAAACCGTCGTATTCGTGCGGTAGGTGAGTTATTACAGAACCAGTATCGTATTGGTTTATCCAGAATGGAACGTGTTGTTCGCGAAAGAATGACAACTCAAGATCTAGAAGGCGTTAGCCCTCAATCCTTAATTAACATTAAACCAGTAACTGCGGCTGTGAAGGAGTTCTTTGGAAGTTCTCAGTTGTCACAGTTTATGGATCAGAATAATCCACTTGGTGAGTTAACTCATAAGAGACGTTTATCCGCCCTCGGACCTGGTGGTTTGAGCCGTGATAGAGCGGGCTTCGAAGTTCGAGACGTTCATTATTCTCACTATGGAAGAATGTGTCCTATCGAGACTCCTGAAGGTCCTAACATCGGTCTGATTAACTCCTTAGCTTCTTACGCTAGAATTAATCAGTATGGATTTGTGGAAGCGCCTTATCGTAAGGTGGATAAATCTAATCCTCAGAATCCTAAGGTTATCGATGAAGTTGTTTACCTTACAGCAGACGAAGAGGATAAATATATTGTTGCACAGGCAAATGAGCCATTAGACAGCGAAGGACATTTCATTAATACGAATGTTTCTGGTCGTTACCGTGAGGAAACTTCTTCTTATATGAAGCAAAAGATTGATTTAATGGACGTTTCTCCTAAGATGGTATTCTCTGTTGCGACAGCAATGATTCCTTTCCTACAAAACGATGATGCGAACCGTGCGCTGATGGGATCTAACATGCAGCGTCAGGCAGTTCCATTGTTATTTACAGAAGCTCCAGTAGTTGGTACTGGTATGGAATTAAAGACAGCAGTTGACTCTGGTGTTTGTGTGGTTGCTAAAAAAGCTGGTACGATTGAACGTGCAACTTCCCGTGAAATCATTATCAAGAATGATGATTTAACAAAAGACACTTATCGTCTTGTGAAGTTCTCAAGAAGTAACCAGGGTACTTGTATCAATCAGAGACCTATCGTTGTCAAAGGTGATCATGTAGAGGCAGGCGAAGTTATTGCCGATGGTCCATCCACTGACAATGGTGAGTTAGCTCTTGGTAAGAACCCATTAATCGGTTTCATGACATGGGAAGGTTACAATTACGAAGATGCTGTATTATTAAGTGAAAGATTAGTTCAAGAAGATGTTTATACTTCTGTTCATATTGAAGAATATGAAGCAGAATCTAGAGATACAAAACTCGGACCAGAAGAAATCACTCGTGATGTTCCTGGTGTTGGTGATGATGCATTAAAAGATCTTGATGAAAGAGGTATCATTCGTATTGGTGCGGAAGTTCGTGCTGGAGATATCTTAGTTGGTAAGGTAACACCTAAGGGTGAGACTGAATTAACTGCAGAAGAAAGATTACTTCGTGCCATCTTCGGAGAGAAAGCAAGAGAAGTACGTGATACTTCCTTACGTGTACCTCATGGAGAATATGGTATTATCGTAGATGCTAAAGTATTTACAAGAGAGAATGGTGACGAATTATCTCCTGGTGTAAATCAGACAGTTCGCGTATACATTGCTCAGAAGAGAAAGATCCAGGTTGGTGATAAGATGGCTGGTCGTCACGGTAACAAGGGTGTTGTTTCCCGCGTATTACCAGTAGAAGATATGCCATTCTTACCAAATGGTCGTCCTCTTGATATCGTATTAAACCCATTGGGCGTACCTTCTCGTATGAACATTGGTCAGGTACTTGAGATTCACTTGAGTCTTGCATCTAGAGTTTTAGGCTTTAATGTATCCACTCCAGTATTCGACGGTGCAAACGAGTATGATATCATGGATACCTTAGAATTAGCAAACGATTATGTTAACACTTCACTTGATGAGTTTAAAGCTAAATATGAGGATGTACTTGATCCTGAATTAATGAATTACTTAATGACGAATCAGGAATATAGAAAGCAATGGGAAGGCGTTCCGATTAATCGTGATGGTAAAGTTCGTCTTCGCGATGGTAGAACCGGAGATTACTTTGACGGTGCTGTAACAGTAGGTTTCATGCACTACTTAAAACTTCACCACTTGGTAGATGATAAGATCCATGCTCGTTCTACTGGTCCTTACTCCCTTGTTACCCAGCAGCCACTTGGTGGTAAAGCACAGTTCGGTGGACAGAGATTCGGTGAAATGGAAGTTTGGGCTCTTGAAGCATATGGTGCAGCTCATATCTTACAGGAAATCTTAACTGTGAAATCGGATGATGTAACTGGACGTGTTAAGACTTATGAGGCTATTATCAAAGGTGATAACATCAGTGAACCAGGTATTCCAGAATCCTTTAAGGTACTTTTAAAAGAGCTTCAGTCTCTTGCTCTTGATGTAACAGTTCTTGATGAGCAAGGCAATGAAGTTAAGATGACAGAGAATATAGATTATGGCGAAACTGAATTTACGCAGTATATTGAAGAAGATAACTTCAAATATGACGAGAGCTTTGAAGATGCTGGTTACCGTGAGGTTGTTCCAGAGGAAGAAGGCGATGTCTTTGATGTGTTTGAAGATGATGACAGCGTAATGGATTACAGTGATTCGGAGTCCGATGATTTCGAAGAATAGTTGAAGGGAGAGCCAGGTATATGCCAACAGAGATGATGAATGAAAGCGTCAAAGAAATAACTTATGATGCAATTAAGATTGGTTTGGCTTCACCTGAAAAGATCAGAGAATGGTCAAGAGGCGAAGTTAGAAAACCTGAAACAATCAATTATAGAACGCTCAAACCTGAAAAAGATGGTTTATTTTGCGAGAAAATCTTTGGACCAAACAAAGACTGGGAATGTCATTGTGGAAAGTACAAAAAGATTCGTTATAAAGGCGTAGTTTGTGATAGATGTGGAGTTGAAGTTACTAAGGCAAGTGTTCGTCGTGAACGTATGGGTCACATTGAATTAGCGGCTCCAGTATCTCATATCTGGTATTTTAAAGGAATTCCTAGTAGAATGGGTCTAATTTTAGACCTTTCTCCTAGAACTTTAGAAAAAGTACTCTATTTCGCATCCTATATCGTGCTTGATAAAGGTAAAACAGACCTTCAATACAAGCAGGTGTTGAATGAAAAAGAGTTTAGAGAAGCTTATGATAAGTATGGTGATGCATTCCGCGTAGGTATGGGTGCAGAAGCTATTATGGAATTATTACAAGCGATTAACTTAGAGAAAGAATCCAAGGAATTAAAGAAGGGCTTAAAAGAATCTACTGGTCAAAAGAGAGCTAGAATTATCAAGAGACTTGAAGTAGTGGAAGCCTTCCGTGAGTCTGGCAATAAGCCAGAGTGGATGATTATGACAGTTGTTCCTGTTATTCCTCCAGACTTACGTCCTATGGTTCAGCTAGACGGTGGACGTTTTGCTACTTCCGATATGAACGACTTATATCGTAGAATTATCAACCGTAACAACCGTTTAAAGAGATTATTAGAGTTAGGAGCTCCTGATATCATCGTTCGTAATGAGAAGAGAATGTTACAGGAAGCAGTTGACGCTTTAATCGATAATGGTCGTCGTGGCCGTCCTGTTACTGGACCTGGTAACCGTCCTTTAAAATCTTTATCTGATATGTTAAAAGGTAAACAGGGACGTTTTAGACAGAACTTACTTGGTAAACGTGTTGACTATTCTGGTCGTTCCGTTATCGTAGTTGGTCCTGAACTTAAGATTTATCAGTGTGGTCTTCCTAAGGAAATGGCAATTGAGTTATTCAAACCATTCGTTATGAAGGAATTAGTTGCTAAGGGAACTGCACACAACATTAAGTCAGCAAAGAAGATGGTAGAACGTTTACAGACTGAGGTTTGGGATATCTTAGAAGAAGTTATTCGTGAACATCCAGTTATGTTAAACCGTGCACCAACTCTTCATAGACTTGGTATTCAGGCATTTGAGCCTGTCTTAGTAGAAGGTAAAGCGATTAAGCTTCATCCATTGGTATGTACTGCGTTTAACGCCGACTTCGATGGTGACCAGATGGCAGTGCATTTACCACTTAGCGTAGAAGCACAGGCAGAGTGTCGTTTCCTTTTATTATCACCAAATAACTTGTTAAAACCATCCGATGGTGCTCCTGTTGCAGTTCCATCTCAGGATATGGTCCTTGGTATCTACTATCTTACATTACAAAAGCCTGGTGATCTTGGTGAAGGTAAGTACTTTAAGAGCGTTAATGAAGCAATCTTAGCATATGAGAATGGTGCAATCTCTCTTCATGCTTTGATTAAAGTTCGTCGCTTTGGTAAGAACAGTGAGGGTGTAGTAGAATCAAGAATTATTGAATCAACTGTTGGACGTTTCATCTTTAATGAGATTATCAGCCAGGATCTTGGATTTGTAGATCGTAGTAAGCCTGAGAACTTCTTAAAACTTGAAGTTGATTTCCATACAGGTAAGAAACAGTTAAAGAAGATTCTTGAGAAGTGTATCAATACTCTTGGTGCAACACAGACCGCTGAGACACTTGATGCAATCAAATCTTTAGGATATAAATTCTCTACTCGTGCAGCTATGACAGTTTCTATTTCTGATATGACAGTACCAGAAGAGAAGAAGACGATCTTAGCCCAAGCAGAGAAAACCGTAGAAGAAATTGCTAAGAACCACAGACGTGGTCTTATGACAGAAGAAGAACGTTACAAAGCAGTTATTGAGACTTGGAAGGAAGCCGATGATGAAATCACAAAAGCTCTTCTTGGTGGTCTTGATAAATACAATAATATCTTTATGATGGCCGACTCTGGTGCCCGTGGTTCTGATAAGCAGATCAAGCAGTTAGCTGGTATGCGTGGACTTATGGCAGATACATCAGGTAAGACTATCGAATTACCAATCAAAGCGAACTTCCGTGAAGGTCTTGACGTACTTGAGTACTTCATCTCTGCACATGGTGCTCGTAAAGGACTTTCCGATACAGCGTTACGTACAGCCGATTCAGGTTACTTAACTCGTCGTCTTGTAGACGTTTCTCAGGATCTGATTATCCGTGAAGTTGACTGTTGTGAAGGTGCTGCAGAGATTCCAGGAATGGTAATCAAGGCATTCACCGATGGCAAAGAAATCATTGAAAGTTTAGAAGATAGAATTACAGGACGTTATGTATGTGAAACTATCTATGATGATAATGGAGAAGTTATTGTGAAGAAAAATCACATGATCACTCCAAAACGTGCAGCTAAGATTGTTGCTACAAAAGAATTCCAAGATCGTGGCTTAGATGCTACAATCAAAATTCGTACCGTATTGAGCTGCAAATCCCATATTGGTGTTTGTGCGAAGTGTTATGGTGCAAATATGTCAACTGGCGAAGCAGTTCAGGTTGGCGAAGCTGTTGGTATTATCGCAGCTCAGTCCATTGGTGAACCAGGTACACAGTTAACAATGCGTACATTCCATACTGGTGGTGTTGCGGGTGATGATATTACTCAGGGTCTTCCTCGTGTCGAAGAATTATTTGAGGCTAGAAAGCCTAAAGGACTTGCAATTATCGCAGAATTCGGTGGAACTGTTACAATAAAAGATACAAAGAAGAAACGTGAAGTTATTATTACACGTCAAACCAATGAGACCCTTGAGTCTAAGGCATATTTAATTCCTTATGGTTCTAGAATCAAAGTTATAGATAATCAAGTGATCGAAGCTGGTGATGAATTAACAGAAGGTTCTGTTAATCCACATGATATCTTAAAGATTAAAGGTGTTCGTGCGGTTCAGGATTATATGATTCAAGAAGTTCAAAGAGTATACCGCCTACAGGGTGTAGAAATCAATGATAAGCACGTTGAAGTTATCGTTCGTCAGATGCTTAAGAAGGTTCGTATCGAAACTAATGGTGATGCAGAATTCCTACCTGGAGCGATGATTGATATCTTGGATTATAATGATGTAAACGAAGAACTCATCGCAAAAGGCTTAGAGCCAGCAGATGGAAAGCAGGTTATGCTTGGTATTACCAAGGCATCCTTAGCAACCAATTCCTTCTTGTCAGCAGCATCCTTCCAGGAAACTACGAAAGTACTTACTGAGGCAGCGATCAAAGGAAAGATTGATCCATTGATTGGTTTGAAAGAGAACGTTATTATTGGTAAGTTAATCCCAGCTGGTACTGGTATGAAGCAATATCGTAGCGTTAAGCTTGATACTGATAATGATCAGGAAATTATGTTTTCTGATGATTTTGAAGGTGGAAGCTATGAAGGTAACTTCTCTGGTAATTTTGGCAAATCCCAGGAGGATTTCGCTGAGGATATGTTTGATGAATCGGAAGAGTTCTTAGATAATGATACCATTGATTTTTCTGAAGAAGATTTTTTGGATGAAGAGTAAGAAGTAACACGATGTAATAATTGTGTGCTAAGTTGTATCATAATAGAATAACAAAAGTGAGTTGTGCTAATTCTCTGGATTAGCACAACTTTTTTTCGTTAAAGTAAAGTGAGCAGATAAAAGCCCCGTATTTCTTCCGCTTGTTCTAACTATATCGACAATATGCGCAAATTATCAGCGCAAATAGTTGCGCTTGCTATATAATATGCACAATTATTTACTGAAATTTATACGAAATGTGTTAATTGACAATAATTTCATTTGATGATAATCTTAGCTAAAGAGCAAGCGGTTGCGCATAGGAGGTGAGAGTTGTGGAGGAACAATATGTACCGAGTGAGAGTCAACAAGAGGAGTTAAGACAGGATGAAAAAAGAGTTGTTACCATCAAGGATATTGCAAAGCAGCTCAATCTATCCATAACCACTGTTTCTAGAGCGATATCAGGCAAGGGACGTATTAGTTATGAAACAAAGCAAAAAGTTTTTAATCTATGTAGTGAGCTAAATTATCGTCCCAATTTATTAGCCAAAGGGTTGGCTAATAGCAAGACTTATAATCTTGGGGTTGTACTCCCAGCCGACTCGAATTTAACTGAGATTCCATTCTTTCAAAGCTGCTTACTTGGTGTTTGTGAAACCGCATCAAGCATGGATTACGATGTGGTCGTTACCACCGTGACAGAAGATAATATTTCACTATTAAGGCGTTTGATTGATAATCATAAGGTTGATGGCGTGATTCTGACACGTTCAATCATACATGATAATGCTGCAAGCTACTTAAAACAAATGGAGGTCCCATTTGTAATGGTGGGATCTTGTCAAGATGACAGTGTAATTCAGGTGGATTCCAATCATTTGGCTGGCTGTGAAGAATTAACCTCAGTATTGATACGATCAGGTTGCTCCCACTTTGCATTTATTGGGGGGAATCAAGAACATATTGTAAATAGAAATCGATATTTTGGATATAAGAAAGCCTTGGAAATGCACCAAATCAATGAGAATGTGAGGCTTACCTTTTTGGATGCTATGACAAAGCCCTTTGTTGATCATGCAGTTGATATGATTATGCAACGAAGGGTAGACTGTATTATATGTACTGATGATTTGATTTGCAGCAGAGTATTAGCAAGATTGGATCAGATGAGATATTCCGTTCCACAAGATGTTAAGGTAGCATCTTTTTATAACTCTACCTTTCTAGAGAGCCATAACCCACCAATCACTGCCCTTAATATTAATGTAAAAGAGTTAGGCAGTATGGCAGGCAAGCGATTAATTGAATTATTGTTACACAAAGAAATTCCACAAAAAACTCTAGTTAACTATGAAATATTGTTAAAGCGTTCCACTGGAGGAAGGTTATAAGCAAAGGTATCTATGTCTTTTTTGCACGGGCCCAGGCAAAAAAGATTGGGTATAGATGAAAGTCATGGATTCATGTATTTTAGTTATCTTATGTTATCTTAGCGGATGGAGAACCGCTTGAATGAAGGAGGAGCAAGAATGAGAAAGAAATTGTTTGCATTATCAATGACAGTGATTTTGGCAGTTAGTATGCTCGCTGCTTGTGGTAAGAAAGAAGAGAATAAAGGTTCAGGTACTACAGAGCCAAATAAAACTGCGGAAGCTACAAAGGCTGCAGATACGAAAGATTCTACAGTACCAACTGCTGTACCTGATGTTACTAGTGAAGAGATTACCCTTAAAGTTTGGGAATCTACAGGTGGACCAGATGAGTTTATTAAGCAGGCTGGTGCAAAGTTTACAGAAGCATATCCTAATATAAAGATTGAATTTATTAATGTTGAACTCGGTGATTCCACAACACAGATCGCGCTGGATGGACCTGCTGGAGTTGGACCAGATTTATTTGCAGCACCTCATGATAAATTAGGTGAGTTAGTTACTGGTGGTCATGTACTTCCTACTTTGAATCCTGATGATGTTACAAGTACTGTACTTGGTGCATGTGCTACAGCATTAACTTATGATGGTACAATGTATGGATACCCTGTATCAGCTGAGACTTATGCTTTATTTTATAACAAAGCATTAATCTCTGAGGATCAAATTCCAAAGACTTGGGATGATTTAAAGGCATTCTCAGCAGACTTCAACTCTAAGAATAAGGATAAGTATGGATTTATCATGGATGTTGGTAATGCATACTATTCTATCATCTTTACTACAAGCAATAACAACCGATTATTTGGACCAAATGGTAATGATACTACAAACACAAACATTAACTCTCCAGCATCTGTAGAGGGTATGAAGTTCTTTGCAGGTCTTAGAGACGTACTGGATGTTCCGGCTGCTGACTTAACAACTTCTATCTGTGATGGTATCTTTGGCTCTGGTAATGCAGCATTATTTATTACAGGTCTTTGGAACGTAGCTACTTTTGAAGCCAATGGGCTAGACTTTGGCGTAGCGGCACTTCCAAGTCTTCCAGGCAATACAGATCCAGTAGCTTCCTTCTCAGGAACAAGAGCTATGTTTGTATCAGCTTATTCTGATTACCCAACAGAAGCAGCATTATTTGCAGATTTCTTATTATCTGAAGAAATGCAGTTATTACGTTTTGATATTACTGGTTCCCTTCCAAGTATTAACGTGGCAGTAGATAGTCCATACATTGAAGGTTTCTTAAATCAATTAGATTTTGCATTCCCTATGCCATCAATTCCTCAGATGAATGCTTACTGGGAAGCTATGAATGCAGCATCTGCCAACATCTGGGATGGAGCAGACATTCAAGCTGAATTAGATCAGTGTAATGCAACAATTCTACAACAATAATAGTTGCAGCGTAAAAGTATAGAAAGAACATTTTTACATTTATGTAAGGTGGATGAATCCCTAGGAACAAAGAGATCTAAGAACTCTTTGTTCCTTATAGGATTATTCTTAACCATACATTTGTTCTAGGGAAGGGTAATAGATTGAAAAATAGATTTTTCAATTGGCAAATTTGTGCCTGCGTCAGCGTGAAAATAACAATTAATTTTCATGCTTAAGTTTGCAGGTAACGGGAAGGCATGGTAATTAATATGGAAAGCTCATTAGCACATGATGGTGCAGATAGAAGGAAGGTTAAAATTGCTTCCATCCTCTTTATGGGGTTGGGGCATATTATCTATCTAAAGGAATATGTAAAGGGCATTCTATACGCCCTGATTGAGATTTTATTTCTATTGTTTGTACCAAGTATTATCTCGAAAATAACAGATATGATTACACTAGGAAGCCCTCAGCCAGACTTACCGGTGAAGCAACGTGACAATTCAATGTTTTTACTCATCGATGGTGTTATGACCGTTGCTGTTATCATTATCTTTTTGATTATATATATCTTGTCCGTTAAGAGTGCTTTAAATAGTTATAGAGATTACTGTATCGGTGGATCTCTTGGTGATAATCGTAAAGTCTTTCGTAATCTAGTTGGTAAATCGTTTCCTATCTTAGGCTTAACACCAGCGGTTGTATTAGTTATCTTCTTTGTAGTAGTTCCTTTAGTGTTCTCAGCTTGTGTAGCATTTACAAACTACTCCTCCCCCAAACATATTCCCCCAAATAATACGGTGGACTGGGTTGGTTTAGATAACTTCATCAATATGTTTGGTGGAAATGCAACTTGGACCTCAGCTCTAGGTCGAGTTGCGCTATGGACCTTAGTATGGGGCGCCTTGGCTACGGCAACCTGTTACTTTGGTGGTATGTTAATGGCTATTATTTTACATGAGAGCAAAATAAAGATTAAGCCGTTTTTCCGTACAATCTTCATCTTACCATATGCTGTTCCAGGTGTTGTAAGTATGTTAGTATGGCAAAACCTATTAAATGGTTCCTTTGGTACGATCAATAGAACCTTAAAGCAGCTGGGTATCATATCCACCAACATTCCTTGGTTAAGTAATGCTACTCTTGCTAAATTTATGTGTATATTGATAAACTTATGGGCAGGTTTTCCATACTTTATGTTATTGGTCATGGGAACAATGACTGCAATCTCTTCTGATGTATTTGAAGCAGCGAGAATTGATGGTGCAAATAAATTCCAGATATTTAAGAGAATCACTTTACCACTGGTAATGTACCAGACGATGCCGCTGATTATTATGTCATTTACCCATAACATCAATAACTTCGGTGCAATCTTCTTTCTTACTGGTGGTGGTCCGGTTGTATCAGACTCTACGGCAACAGGGGCAGAAGGAACCGATATCTTGGTTACCTGGATTTATAAGTTAACAGTTAACTTATTCAAGTACAATTATGCTTCGGTATTAGCAATTATGATCTTCCTTGTGTTAGCACCGATTGCAATCTTTAACTTCAGGCGCACCAAATCATATAAGGAGGGTGAAATCTAATGGGTAGTAAAATAATACGTCGTATTAATACAACGATTGTTTTTATTCTCTTAACAATCATTTCATTTGTCGTACTTTATCCTCTGGTATATGTAGTGAGTGCAGCATTCTCTCCAGGAACTAGCATTGCTTCACTCGAAATCATTCCATTTAAAAAAGGCTTCACAACAGAACACTTTACCTACTTATTTAATGAGACTCCATATCTTACTTGGTTTAAGAATACGTTTATTATCGCTGCAAGTACGTCATTATTGACAATGCTGATAGCATCCTTATCAGCTTATGTATTCTCAAGGTTTCACTTTACACTGAAGAAAAAGATGATGATGACAATGTTAATTCTTCAGATTTTCCCATCCTTCGTTGGGATGGTGGCAATCTATGTAATCTTATATCGTATTGATGGATTAAATACCTTATGGGGACTTGTAATGGTATACCTTGCAGGAAACATTCCATATAACACATGGATGGTTAAGAGTTATTTGGATACAATTCCAAAGAGCTTAGATGAGGCTGCAAGAATTGATGGAGCAAATCATTTCAGAATCTATGTATCCGTTGTCATGCCAATTGCTAAGCCAATCTTAATCTTTTTGGGAATCACATCCTTTACTGCACCGTGGATGGACTTTATCTTCCCTAAGATGGTGCTTCGTTCTGCGGATAAGCAAACGTTGGCTCTTGGTTTGTTTAGCTTTGTGACAGAGAAGAAGAATCAATTCACTAATTTTGCAGCAGGCTCATTATTAATAGCGATACCTTTTATTATTTTCTTTGTAATCACTCAAAAAACTATGGTGACAAGTCTTGGTGGAAGTGCAGTAAAAGAATAGAGATGAAGCACGGTATAGCTAACTGCAGGATAGTGTTTACCTTAAGGAGACAAATTAAGAATGACTAATATAACATTTAATTCACAGTATTTAATAAAAGACAATAAACCTTGGTTTCCAATCATGGGTGAGATCCATTATACCCGCTATCCCAGGGCTTATTGGAAGGAATCCTTATATAAGATGAAAGCAGGCGGCATAGACTTGGTTTCCACCTATGTATTTTGGATTCATCATGAAGAAATCGAAGGGGAGTATGAGTTTACTGGAAATAAAGATATAAGAGAATTTGTGAAGACCATTCAAGAGTCGAAACTTAAGTTACTTCTTCGTATTGGACCATGGTGTCATGGAGAATGTCGAAATGGTGGATATCCAGACTGGATCTTTAAGAAAGAGTTTGAACCAAGGACAAATCATGAAGGTTATTTTGCCTTAGTAAAACAGTTCTATGCAGCAATCTTTGAACAAGTAAAAGGACTACTTCACAAGGATGGAGGTCCTATTATAGGAGTTCAGATTGAAAATGAGTGTGGTCATTGTGGTGGCCCATATGGGGAAGAAGGCGAAGAGCATATGAGACGTCTTACTGCTCTTGCCAAGGAAGTTGGGTTTGATGTTCCTCTATATACAGCAACTGGTTGGGGGGGAGCGGTAACTGGAGGTCTATTACCTGTTATGGGTGGCTATTGTGAAGCTCCATGGGATCAGCGTATTACAGAGATTGAACCAAGCGGTAACTATATATTCACAAATGAGAGAAATGATCATAACATTGGATCAGATTATGGATTTGGTACAGGTATCACATATGACCTTAGCAAATTCCCATATTTGACTGCAGAACTCGGAGGAGGGCTACAAGTAACAAAACATCGTCGTCCTATCGCACACAGCAAGGATATTGGTGCAATGTCACTGGTGAAGCTGGGGAGTGGGGTTAATCTCTTAGGATATTATATGTATCATGGTGGAAGCAATCCTGTTGGTAAACTTTCCACCTTACAGGAATCCAAAGAAACAGGTTACCCAAATGATTTACCAGTATTAAACTATGATTTTAATGCGCCAATTAGAGAGTATGGTCAGATTAGTGAAACCTATAAGGAAATTAAGTTATTAGCAATGTTTATTAAGGACTTTGGAGAAGACTTCTGTAAGACAAAATTGCACCTCCCTCCAGAGAATCCTTTGTATCAAACTGATTTTACCAACCTTCGTACCGCCGTACGTCATCATAATGGCTCAGGTTATCTCTTTATGAATAACTACCAGCGTCGATATAAGATGGCTGAGCATAAGAATGTGGAAATAAAGGTAACGAATGTAGACCCAGCCATTGTATTTCCTAAGATTGATGTAAGTAATGGAGACTTTGCTTTCTATCCATTCAATATGCAATTAGGCAAGGCAAAGTTGAAAACAGCACTTGCTACACCGCTTTGCATGTTAATGAATAAGGTGTCAGTTTATGTATTCTATACCGATGGTGATCCACATTATGACTTAGAAGGTGATCTAGAAGATAGCGTAATCTTAACTTTGACCAGAGAGCAAGCGAAAAATGCTTATAAGCTAGTGCTAGATCAGGAATATCTTATCCTCTCTGACTCCCTAATCCTTGAGACCAATGAGGAGATTCAAGTGATTGGCCGAACTGTTCCTAAGATCAGTATATATCCAAAACTAACAAGAAACTTCGATGGTTTTCAGTTTTCTCATATGGAAGATGAATTTGCTGTTTACATTAAGAAACAAGAGCTAGCTGATAATTCAAAGGTAAAAAGTAGCTTGGATTTGAATACTAGTTCAGAAATTACAGAATACGAACTTAATCTTGAATATGATAAATCAATTAGCAACTGTAACGATGTCTTTCTTCGGCTTAATTATGCAGGTGAGAGCGCTCAACTATTCTGTGAAGGAGTCATGGTAGCGGATCATTTTTATACTGGACAAACCTGGGAGATTGGATTGAAGAGATTTGCATATCCATCAAAGTTCACTCTTAAGATTCAACCATTATATAAAGATACTCAGATATTCTTAGAACATTGGCCAGAGATGGACGATCAGGGTGTAGCAAAGCTTATCCAAGCTGAAATGATAACAGAGATTATTAATGTGACTGCAAAAAGTCAACTAATTTAATAAGTAAACCATCCAATAGTTGAATATAAATTAACATTAGAGCCTGACAATGGAAAATGACAAAGCTACCGTTGTCAGGTTTTTATTTGCTTTAGAAGGAGGAATAATGATGAGAAAACAATTAGTGATTACTACTTGCATTGCTGTCTTCTTGTTAGCAGCATTTACTATAGGGTATATTTTTTTACATAAAAGTGATAAAGAGCAGGAGAGTATTGAAGTTATCTCCAAAGAGCTATCCCAGATATTTATTGAGCCAATTCCTGGATTATCTGATGATTTTATCAAAGGGGTTGATATCTCGTCCCTCTTATCCTTGGAGAAATCAGGTGTTGTATTCTATGATGAAAAGGGAAAACAAGAGGATATCTTTCATACCTTGAAACGATATGGAGTGAACTATGTAAGATTTCGTGTTTGGAATGATCCTTATGACTCCAATGGAAATGGGTACGGTGGCGGAAACAATGATGTGGATGCAGCCATTACCATGGGAAAACGGGCAAACGAAGTAGGATTAAAGGTTCTAATTGATTATCATTATTCTGATTTCTGGGCAGATCCTAACAAGCAAATGGTTCCTAAGGCTTGGGCTGGCTTAGACATCACTCAAAAATCTCAGGCTTTGTATGACTATACCAAAGCTAGCTTAAGCAAGATGCTGGATGCTGGACTTGACATAGGCATGGTACAGGTGGGAAACGAAACCACCACTGGCTTGGCTGGTGAAACAAACTGGAAAAATATCTGCGAATTATTAAATGCAGGTAGCAAAGCAATTCGTGAAGTTAGCAAAGAAAAAGAAAAAGAGATAGAAATTGCAATTCATTTCACTAATCCAGAGAAAGCAGGGCAATATGATCGATTTGCAAAGATTCTTGCAAATTTTGATGTAGATTACGACATCTTCGCAAGCTCTTATTATCCGTATTGGCATGGAAGCTTAGAGAATTTAACCGAAGTCTTAACTCAAATTGCCCAAAGCTATCAAAAGAAAGTCATGGTTGCAGAAGTTTCCTATGCTTATACCTATGATGAGATGGATAACTTCGGTAACACGATTAGTACGGAATCAGTGGTAGATAAGCCATATCCTATTACTGTACAGGGCCAGGCAACTGCAATCCGTGATGTGGCAGCAGCAGTTGCTGGTGTTGGTGAATTGGGTATCGGGATCTTTTATTGGGAACCTGCATGGATACCTGTCCCAGGAAATACTTATGAAGAACGTCTACCAGTCTGGGAAGCAAATGGTTCCGGATGGGCAAGTAGTTACGCTACAGAATATGATCCTAATGATGCAGGCAAGTATTACGGAGGTAGTTCCTGGGATAATCAAGCTTTGTTTGATGCAGCTGGGAAACCTTTAGCCTCTCTTGCCACCTTCGCTTACCTAGCGCAGGGAGCTACGACTGAGGTGAGAATCGATTCCTTAGCAGAAACTTTAGTGAAAACTCGTATCGGTGATGAGATAAAGTTACCAGAGACTGTGTTAGCTTACTATAATGATGGCTCCAAGAAAGAAGCCAAGGTGACATGGGATAGTATCGACCTTGTGAAATTAAGTAATGCAGGGGTCAGCGATACCCTGCTATATGGTAATGTAGAAGGTGTGGATAATCTTCCTGCAATATGTAAAATCTCTGTCGTTGAGCAGAATTATGTGGATAACCCTAGCTTTGAAGACAAGGATCTATCCATGTGGGTACTTACTAACATCAATGATACAACTTCCGAATTATATGTAGAGGAGAAGGTCTCTGATGCATTTAGTGGTAATAAGGCCCTTCATTTCTATTCTGCCAATCGGGTAGAGTTTAAGGTGGAACAAACAATATCAAACCTCGCTCCTGGTTTATATAATCTAAGCATGCAGATTCAAGGCGGAGATGCGGGAACACAAAACATGTATCTATATGCAATTGTGGATGGAGAAACCTATACCTGTCAAACTGATGTGGATGGATGGCGGAACTTTAGAAAGCCTGTCATTGAAAACATACCTGTTTCAGATCAGCCAATTGTGATAGGTGCTTATGTCGCCTGTGAAGCAAAGGGGTGGGGAACTATAGATGATTTTTCATTGACGAAGAAGGAATAGCAAGGGTAGCTTTGAGCTCAGGGAACGTAAAAACTTGACGTTTACCAAAAAACAGAATAAAATGGTCTATGTAAACCTATAATATCTTGGAAAGAGTAATGTAGCGAAATTATTGAATAAGATAATCAATAATTAAAAGGAGTATTATGGATATATTAATAGAGTTAGAAAAGATAAGAAATCCATACTTCACAAAGCTAGCAGAGGGCTTTACTTTCTTGGGCCAGCATTTAGCTGTAATTGTTATTATCTGTGCAATATATTGGTGTTATGATAAGCAAATCGCATATCGAATCACATTTGGCTTATTTACATCAAGTATGTTAGTTCAAGGATTAAAGATAAGCTTTCGTATTCCGAGACCGTGGATACGCAGCACCTTAATACATCCTGTAGAATCAGCTATTGATACAGCAACTGGTTATTCCTTTCCTAGTGGTCATACACAAGCAGGCACTGCATTGTATGGCATGGTAGCAAAGATTACTAAGAATATGAGATTAAGAATTTTTAGTATCTTTCTTGTCTTGGGAATTGGCTTCTCTCGTA
>JAEYWQ010000087.1 GCA_023428885.1 Bacillota bacterium | reverse complement strand
TAACCAATTCCATAGCTAGTTGCATAATTTTCCGCAAAAAATAAGGATGCTAAGGTAATACCCAAACTAATTCTCAAAGCAGAAAATATCTGAGGAAGTATTGCTGGAAGAAGCAGATAGCGAAATCTTTGCATATGTGTAGCGCAGTAACTGTTCATTACCTTATGGTACAAGGGTGAAACCTGTTCCACCCCATCTCGAACAGATAATACTATCTGAAATACAATGATCCAAACCATTAGAATTATCTTTGACTTATTATGTAATCCAAACAGCAACATAAAAATCGGTAAAAAGGCAATTTTAGGGATTGGATATATAAAATACAGAAGCGGTGACAATAACCTTTTACACTTTAGATTTACTCCCAGAAGTATCCCAATCGGAACTCCGATGAGAAGTGATATTCCAATTGCTAATCCTACTCTTAACAAACTAGCAGCACAATGATCTACTAAAAGCTCTGGAGCTTTAACCATGTAGGCAAGGGTTTCAACTGGTGAAGGCACTGTATGAGTGTCTAGAATTAGATAACATATTTCCCACAGAATAAGAAAGCTAGCGAATCCGATCAGCAGGGTTTTGACCGACTTTATGATTCCTTTAATAGCCCCTATATAAATCCATTCCATTCTCTGATTCATCTTTCCTTCTCCATGTTAATTAGTTTTCTTAATTTAATACATTCTTCATAGAAGCCAAGCTCTTGTCTTGCATGTTTGATTTCATAATAAGAGTTATGCATGGATGTTATTGTTCCATCTGCATTCAAGATTAGAATATACTTTCCAAGCATGATTGCCTCTTCTACATCATGAGTAACAAAGACTAAAGTTGCTTGCTGCCTTTCATGTTCCATACGAATTAGTGCTTGCAATTCTTCCTTGGTTATAGCATCCAAAGCAGAGGTAGGTTCGTCCATCAAAATAATGTCTGGATCAGCAATAAGAGTCCTTGCCAAGGCTACTCTCTGCAGTTCACCTCCACTCAATTCTTGGGGATACTTATTCTTATGTTTTTCCAAGCCCATCTTTAAAAGTAAACTTTCAGCAGCTTCTTTTATACCTTTTTTTTGTCCTTGAAGCTTTAAGGGCATAGAAACTGCTTCTAGCACCCTCTGCCAAGGAAATAAGCCCAAGTCTTGAAATAAAAAGGCTGTTTCTCTTCTCGGTTTTTGTACTTGTTCACCATTGATTGTTACCATCCCTTGATCAGGTTTTAAAAAGCCGGCAATCAGATTCAATAGAGTTGTTTTTCCCGAACCAGATTTACCAATCAAAGCATAGGATACCCCCTCTTCCAATGCCAAACTGACCTCTCTTAGTATCTGCTGCTGGCCGAAGGTAATGCTGACACGGTCTAATATAATAAGATCCTTCTTCACGTTTCATCCTTTCGATATTCTATGTATACTTACAGAACATCTCTTTATCCAAAAATTAATTCATATTTTAACTTAATAAGTTTAGCACATTCAGTCTGATATTTCCATGCTCACATTGCTATCCCAAACAAGCTGAGCCAGTAAGCTGCCTTACTTGTCATAATAAAACAGCCACAGATCATAAAATGACCTGTGGCTAATTTACCTTTCATCAATTATATCAATTACTTATTACTACTTAGCAGGAACAACTTTAATTAAGGTTTTCAAAGTTAAATAGGTTCCATTTGCCTTTTTCACTTTTACACTAACGTATTCTTTGCCTACCTGCTTAGCTGTAACTTTTGCAGAACTCTTTCCTACATTTTTACCAACAACTGAGATCCCTTTTTTATTGGTCATCCAGATTAGGTCTTTGAGATCATAGCCATAAGCCGCAATCTTAAAGCTTGCTGTTTTACCAACTTGAAGTTCTTTCGTTGTTTGTGTAAATTTTATAGAAGCTTTCTTCACCGTAACCTTGCTATCAAATACAAGAGTTTTGTCTCCTATCACAATCTTCGTTCTAATGGTTGCTGTACCAACGCCATTGGCAACAATCTTACCAACCCTAAGAGCAGAAGCAACGTTTTTATCACTTGAAGTGTGAGTTATACTGTACTCTACAAGTCCCTTATCAATTGCCTCCTTAATACTATCAGGAATTGAGATTTCTAACTGCATCGATTTACCAGTAGTACCACCTAGATATAAGTTATACGCTTTGGTTTTTCCAGCGGTTACTCCATTTACTGTAACTTGATTCAAGGTCTCTTGATTTATGATTGCTTCATCACTGAGTACAACAACATAATCTGAAGCATGAGAGAAACTAAAGTTAGCCTTGCCATTATTTACTCTGCTCACAGACTGTAGTGTCAGTGTGTGAGTGGATGGATCATAGTAGAAAATACTCGCAATCAGTTTCAGCGATTTATTCTTACCATCAATCACATTACTTAAGTCAATTGTAAGCTGTGCTTCAAATCCAAATACACCCTCATGTGCTAAGGAAATCTGTTGGTTGCCAGAATGACTATCTTGTGATTTTAAGAGTTGATTAATAAGTGCTTGCGGCACAGCATTCGTACCTTGTTGTACGGTAAAATCAACATCTTTTATTTCACCAGTTTGAATGTTTTTACCTTCTATCGTCCAGCTAATGCCATTGCCAACATTCAGTACCAAGGTAGTGTCGGTGCCTTGAACTGTCTCTAGGAGATCTCCAGATACGGTTTTACTATTGTTAAGGTTGATCGTGACAGTTACTTCCACATCTGAATTACTGTTTTCATCAAGAAGAGTCTTAAGTTCATTAATTGCCTTATCCCAATCTATATTTCCTTTTGCATCAGCTTTAAGCTCAATTACCTTATCCTTTGCATCATCTTGTTTTGCTTCAGGCGTTAGTGTTGGTGTTGTTACTGGTGATGGTGTAGGTGTTGTTTCTTCTGGAATTTCTGGATTTTCAGAACTCCTTCCAGTCATTCTCGCTCCTACACAAGCTGGAGCTTTATCGGTTAATTCCAACAATCCATTCATATTAATGGTACCATCAGAATTTCTTGTAACGGTTATCTGCGTATCCAAACTTACAAACCAATCTGCAGATACTACATCACCTGCTTTATTCTTAGATGACTGTGATACAACATCCCAATAATAGTTGCTTGGTCCATTAAACTTGTTTGTATCTTGAGTCCCCTTTGGCTTCACGTTCTCACTAACATCTAATGCTTCTGTACGATAGGATATAATACCGTCAGCGAAATAATCCGTATTTGCCGCATCATTCGTATACAAGGCAACGTTATAGGAACCATTATTAAATGAAGTACTAGTATAAACTTGGATATCTGGGCAGCTATTAGAATCGATACCCTTAGCTTTGTTATTAAAGGCAATGCTGTTAACTAAGGTATGGTAGCCTGTAATACTGCTGCCACCAAGTTTAAAGCCGTTACCATTACCTGCATTCGTTCCATCTGGTAAATATCCATTTCCATAAGCTACGCAATTTTTAATAAGTACTTTACCAATTTTACCTGTCTCAACTTTCGCAAATAAATCCCAGCCATCATCAGCATTGTTATAGGCAATACATCCATCGAATACATTACCTTCACCGATGGTTAATTTTGCTGCGAATCCATCTGCATCCTCATATCCCTTATCAGCATTACCATAAGACGTACAGTTAAGAATCACGTTATTTGCTGGCCAATCTTCAAAGTTATCAGAAGTTAAATATCTACTTAACTGAATGCCAGTATTTCCGTTATTATACGCATTTACCTGATCCAGCACGTTATTGCTACCCGATAATTGCAAGCCTTTTTGACCATCTGAGCTTCCTGTAACATCAATTCCCTTGATGTACCAGTAATCACCAGCGAATATCATACCAGCACAAGCTTTATTAAAGTTAAATACTGGTCGTGTAGAACTACTTGGATCACCCATCATAATAATTCTT
>JAEYWQ010000060.1 GCA_023428885.1 Bacillota bacterium | reverse complement strand
ACTGGCTACTACTACGATAATCACAGTAAGCACTCGAATCTCGTTCGCCTGACTCATAACATTCTTCATTGGAATCATAGAGGTTAGATAAACTGGAACTTCTCCAACTTGCTCTAATACGAATAGATATTCTTCCCCTTGATAAGTAACATCTTCTACTACATAGCCACCTTGCTCCACAGCATCCATATAAAATTGTTGATTAGTAAAGGAGAAATCTGTTACTAATTCACCCTTGTCATTCAGTGATAGCTCTGATCCATCCTGAAGAATTAAAGCTAAGCGGCTATTTTCTCCCATACTTAAGTTATGTAAAATATCTAAGACTGCATCACGTTTCAAGTCAACGACTAAGTATGCATTACCTCTCGGAAACTTGCGCATCATTCGAATCGCATAAGTTTCAGGCTTTGTTCCTAATAGTTCATCAGTTTCTGGATTTGCTCCAAACCAAAAATACTGGCTTGGATTTTCCATTGCAGTCATTCCTAGTTTCGTTTGCGTAAATAAAGTATACATCTCTTTTTCTTTAATTTTAAGTGTTGTAATGCTATTACCTGAATCAGCAAGTACACTAATATTACCAACAAACGGTGCAGAAAGAAGTGTTGTGTTAAACTCTGTCTTCTTGGTAAAGGAGATTGAATCCTTCTGTTTATTTAAGGTATCAAACACACCTGACACATAAGATATAAGATCTTGATTCACTACAGTCTCATTAAAATCAGACTTGGTTGTATTAAAAATGAAATTTAAGTAATCCCCCGTCATCTGTAATGATTGGCTTACTGACGATTCATAATTATCTACAAACCCCATAGCAGCACGCTGATATGATACAATACCCAATACAACAATAAAGCAAACGGGTAGCATAACACATAGTATCAGCTTAAATCGAATGGTCTGTAATAGAGATACCTTTTTGTCCTGAGTTTTTACTTCAACTTTCCGTGTCTTTCTCTTTTTCATAAGCCCTCCTGTACGCTATTCGAAATACATACTCTTTTTTCGAAACTTTTCCTCTACACTTATATTAGCACATATGTCAAAAAAACGCTAGAGATTTTATTATATTCTGTATTAATTTACTAGTAAAAATAATACATTTTATACACGATAAGCAAAAAAAGTGACCTGATTATCAGTTTTTGACGAATCAGGCCACCCTTCTTTACTTGCTATCAATTTTTATTTTAATATCGTGGAGAATTTGTAAGCCTTCACCTAGGGAAAATAGTAGCAAGCTATAGAATACAACTCTTCCAAGCATGGTAATAAATTGCTGAATAGATAAACTTTCACTTATTGCCTGGCTGAAACTCTGAAGTTTATTCCAATAATCGATTGTCGTATACAAGGAGTGTCCAAGTCCCAATATGAAAAACAATACAGCAAACATCTTTATAAGCCGCGCAACTTTGTAATTCTTCTGGGAAAAAGCTGGCGATGCTATCATACCTGGAATATATTTGTCTTCTTCGCATTCATGCTTTGTATTTTCATCCTCGACTAAACATTCAACCAGTTCACTACCACATTCATTGCAACTCTCAATACCACTTACATATTCAATCTTACAGTTTGGGCACCATGACATGGAAACATCCTCCTAGTTTATAAGTATAAAAATTAATTGCTATATCCATATTTTACCTCAATACATTAGACATTACAATAAAGTAAAGTTTCTTGAGAGTAAGTTGATCTATATTTGATTTTATTTCGGTTTTTATTTGATTTTATTTGATTTTATTTGTTTTTTATTTTACTTCGATTTCTATTTTGCTTTGATTCTTATTTTTCTTCGATTTTTATTTTACTTCGATTTTTATTCAATTTTACTTGAATTTATATTACGGATTACTTTGTCGTCAAATTATGACTTTATATCACCAATAAATAAAGCTCTCATATAATACTGTATAACATAAAAAGGAGGCTACCCATGGAAGTAACAAACACTACCAAGGGTTTCTTGCATGTGGACTCGCTTAGCTATTCCTATCATACGTTAGAGGCTGAAACAGTAGCAATTAAAAATATCAGCTTCGATGTAGCAGAAGGTGAATTCCTTGCGATTGTAGGCCCTAGCGGTTGTGGTAAGTCAACTCTTCTATCCTTAATCGCCGGTCTTATTAATCCAGATTCTGGTGATATCTATATAAATGGTGTAACTGCTGCAGACTCTAAGTATAACATTGGTTACATGCTCCAGAAGGACCACCTTCTTGATTGGCGTTCCACCTATAAAAATGTTGCCTTAGGCCTTGAAATACAGCACAAATTCAATGAGCAAAGTATCTTAATGATTGATCACATGCTAGAAACATACGGATTAATCTCCTTTAAAGATGCGAAGCCCTCAGCATTATCTGGTGGTATGAGACAGCGAGCTGCTTTAATTCGAACATTACTACTTCGTCCTGATATCTTATTGCTAGACGAACCATTTTCAGCATTGGACTACCAAACACGGCTAGAAGTATCCGATGACATCTGTAAGATCATTCGTCAAGAGAAAAAAACTGCCGTATTAATTACTCATGATATAGCAGAAGCAATCAGTACAGCTGATAAAGTAATCGTATTATCCAAACGTCCAGCAACCATTAAGTCCATTGTTGATATTAAACTTACCTCAACTGATGATTCACCTCTTCACAAACGTAGTGCTCCTGAATTTAAGGATTATTTTAATCTCATATGGAAGGAGATGACCTCAAAATGATATTTAAAAAGAGTAAAAGAAATGATGAACCTTCTGAAATATCAGCTATGCACCAAAAGTTTTTACGTGACTACAAGAAGAATAAAGTTAAGATACGTATAGCACAATGGGCTATCTTTGTCTCCTTCCTGTTCTTATGGGAATTCAGTACATGGATTGGGTGGCTGAATTCTTTTATTTTCAGTAGTCCCTCGCGTGTTATAAAAACTATTGCTACTATGGCTAAGGATGGCTCACTTTTTTATCATACTGGGATCACCCTTCTGGAAACCTTCATTAGTTTTGCCTTGGTGATCATTATTGGTCTTCTAGTCGCAATTCTCCTCTGGTGGAATGACAACATCTCAAAGGTAGTAGAGCCTTACCTTGTCATCTTAAACAGCCTGCCAAAGACAGCTCTTGCTCCAATCTTCATTGTTTGGTTAGGTAATAATATGAAGACCATCATCGTAGCTGCTGTGTCAGTGGCGGTATTTGGCAGTATCATAACCCTATACTCTAACTTCCAGGCAGTGGAAGAAGATAAGATGAAACTAATCTATACCTTCGGTGGAACCAAAAAAGATATCCTACTAAAAGTCATACTACCAAGTAATATTCCATCGATAATTAGTGTAATGAAAGTAAACATCGGCCTTTCTTTAGTTGGTGTTATAATTGGTGAATTCCTAGCCGCAAAAGCAGGGCTAGGCTATCTTATCATCTATGGCAGTCAGGTATTTAAACTTGACTGGGTTATTATGAGCATCGTTATCTTATGTATCGTGGCCAGTGGATTATATGGAATCCTAAGTTATGTAGAAAAAAGAGTGAAACGAAGCTAACAAAAAACTCCTAAGAATACTGCCCGATTCTTAGGAGTTGATTTATAGTTACCCATATATTTTTTCTTCTGTATCTTATAGCTTATCTTCTGTAGTTACTGATTTTTCTTAGGTAGTTAATCATTTATCTTTTGTGGTTAATCATTTGTCTTATGTGTGTTGAAATTTTTATCTTATTGTACTTTTGCTTTTTATCTTAGGTGAATAACTTGTTTACTCTTTAGAAATCTAGTTTTCTTATCTTTTGTAGTTAGTTCTCTCGAGTGATTTAATCTTCTTTGGTAGTTTAAAATTCTTTTGTGTTTTCGAATTTCTTTTGTATCTTACTCTCTTTAGTACTTTAATTTCTTTGGTACACTCAATAAATATGTTCTTTGGTATATATTTATCTTGTAACTACATTATATCATAATATAACATTTGTGCCTGTCTGTTTTCGGCGAAAAAAGAGTGTGTTTCGGAAATAGCTGTAATATTTTGTATGCACTACCGTTCTTCTCTAAAATAATTCACTCCACAAGAAGCTGGCTGAGCATTCTTTTTTGAACTTCTCACAGAAGCCGCTATTAGCACAATGGTAGTAATGATATATGGAAGCATATCATAAAGTGCTCCTGGAATTCCTACCGACGCTGGCACATAATACTTTAATTGTCTTAATGCACCGAAGACAAAAGAACCAAAGATTGCTTTTGTCGGACTCCAAGAAGCAAAGATTACTAAGGCTACTGAGATCCAACCAATACCGCCTACACAGTCACTAATCCATACCCCCTTGTTGATGATCATAATGGTAAATGCACCACCAATACCACAGATTCCACCGCCAAGACTTACATTGATGTATTTCCACTTAGTAACTTTGATTCCAGCTGCATCTGCTGCTGCAGGATTTTCACCAATGGCACGAACATTCAACCCTGTCTTAGTTTTGTTTAAATAGATAGTAAGCAAGATTGCTGTAATAATGCCAAGGTAAACAAAAGGATTATAGGAAAATAGTAATGGCCCGATCACAGGGATATCACTTAAACCTTCAATTTTAATATTACGCATCTGTCTAGTAATCGTTTCAGGTAGCTTTAATGATTCTACACCAAATGCTTTTCTTGCATAAAAACCAAAGAAATTAGCTAAACCAACACCAAAAATTGTTAATGTAAGACCTGTTACATTTTGATTCGCCATAAAGGTAATGGTAAGAAGACCATATAATAAACCAGCAAGCCCACCTGCAAGAAAAGCTGCCAGAATGGCAAAGATAAAGTTATCTGTTGTGTAGCCAACCATGAAGCCAGCGCAGGCACCGATAGCCATCATACCTTCCACACCAAGGTTTAGGTGGCCTACTTTTTCCGATACAATCTCGCCAAGTGTACCAAATAGAATTGGCGTTCCTGCAGAAATTGAAGCTGCAAGAAACATAATTATCATTGTTGTATCCATTAGTTCGTACCTCCTGTCTTACTTGTGGTGAATTTGTAGCGAATAAAGAATTCACAGCCAATAACAAAGAATAAGATAATTCCCTGTAAAACATCAGCACAGGCTTCTGATAAGCCAAAGGTAGATTCTACGACAGAACTTCCCTTCTCCATAATACTAAACAATGCAGAAATAATCAGAATTGACCAAGGTTTTAAGCCTGCCAGCCAAGCTACAATAATTGCAGTAAAGCCTACACCACGGGTAATACCTTCCGACATCGTTCCTGCGTTGCCACTTACCTCAATCATACCTACGATACCACAGATACCACCGCTTAAGAACATGGTACGTAAGATAATCTTCTTTACATTCATACCTGCATAATTTGCAGTTGCTGAACTTTCACCAACTACCTCTATTTCATAACCCTGCTTAAAGAATTTCAAATAAGCAAAAACCAGAATTAAAATAATGACTGCTATAATCCAGCCAGCATGCACACCAAATATCTTTGGAAGTCTACCACTTGTTGTAAATAGTGGGAATTTCTTATAACCTGGAGAAGTAGGATCAGCCCATGGTCCTTCACGCAAAAATACTACAAAATTCAATGCGATGTAATTAAGCATTAAGGTAAATAAGGTTTCATTCGTATTATATTTGGCCTTAAAGAAAGCAGGTAATAGGCCTGTCAAGCCTCCACCAAGCATTCCGGCAATTAACATGACTGGTAGTAAGATGTAGGAAGGCCAATCTCCATGAAAGATCCCAAAATAGGAAGCAAACACAGCACCCATGATGATTTGGCCTTCACCACCAATATTCCAAAATCTCATCTTAAAGGCTAGGGTTATTCCAAGAGATGTGATCAACAAAGGAATCATAATCTTAACGGTACCATAGATTGCAAGTTTGGAGCGGAAAGCTCCCTCCACCATGGTTTTATACACGGAAAATGGGTTGTTACCAATAATCAAGATAAAGATCGCACCTGCAATCAAGGCCATCAATAATGCAATCAGACGTAATGTGATTACTTTATTTTTTGGGAGCTGAGCTCGCTTTACGGTTCTTATGGAAAAACTCTTATTCACTTTGAGCTACCTCCTTATCCTCTTGTCCTGTCATCAGTCTACCTAATTGTTCTTTTGTTGCTTTCTTTGCATTGACAATACCTGTTATTCTACCATGACACATAACCATGATGTTATCACATAATTCTAATAAAACGTCAAGATCCTCACCAACATAGATCACGGCAACATTCTTCATCTTTTGTTCATTTAATAGATTGTAAATTGTATAGGAAGAATTAATATCTAGACCTCGAACTGGATAAGCGGTAATTAATACATTAGGACTAGATTCAATCTCACGGCCTAGTAAAACCTTCTGAACATTTCCACCGGACATGAGACGAACCGGAGTCTCAATTCCAGGTGTTACGATAGATAGTTTCTTCACCAATTCTGCCGCTAACTGCTTAGCAGGTTTACGATTAATGAATGGACCAGGTCCCTTTTTATAACTTTTTAATAAGATATTATCCGTCATACCCATGGATGCTACAAGCCCCATTCCTAAGCGATCCTCTGGTACAAAGCTCATACTAATACCAAGGTTGATGATTTCTAATGGTTTCTTACCAACAATATTTTCTTTCTTATAAAGAATAGCACCTTTCTTAACAGGTAGTAGACCAGCGATTCCTTCACACAATTCTTTCTGGCCGCTTCCAGCAACGCCTGCAATACCTAAGATCTCGCCTGTACGAATTTCAAAATTAATATCTTCGATTCCCTTGGTTCCATCAGAAGAATCAATGGTTAAATCCACACATTTTAAGATTGCTTCTTTCTTATCATATTCTGGACGATCAATCTCTAAGCTGACAGCACGTCCAACCATTAATTCAGTTAAGCTTGTAACATCACACTCTGCGGTATTTACTGTATCGATACTTTGTCCTTTTCTTAATATCGTTACACGATCACTAATTTCTAACACTTCATTCAATTTATGAGTAATAATAATTATGGAGTTTCCCTTTTCCTTCATCTTTCGAAGAATAGCAAATAATTTATCCGTCTCTTGAGGAGTTAAAACGGCTGTTGGCTCGTCTAAGATTAAGATATTAGCCCCACGATATAAAACCTTTAGAATCTCTACCGTCTGCTTTTCACTAACGGACATATCATAAACTCTTTTATCCGAATCCACTTCCAAGCCGAATTGATTACAAATGGCTGTGATTTTCTCGCGCATAACCTTTGGTTTCACTAACTTTTCCTTAGTCCCTAACACAATGTTCTCTGCAGCTGTGAACACCTCAACTAATTTAAAATGTTGATGTATCATACCAATTCCAAGATCTAGGGCATCCGTTGGTGACTCAATACTCACTTCTTTTCCATGAAGAAAAATGGCCCCTTCGTCTTGATGATAAATACCAGATAACATATTCATTAGAGTAGTTTTTCCTGAGCCATTCTCTCCAAGTAAGGCTAGAATTTCTCCTTGTTTTACGCTTAGGTTAATATGGTCATTGGCGACCACGCTTCCAAATCGTTTGGTTATTCCTACGCACTCAATTGCATTCGCCTGATTTTTGGCCGTTTCCATACGATCTCCTCCATAAAGTATTACATTTTACTTCTTGCCTATTACAAAATATACTATTAATGTAGTTTAATGTCAAATTGTGTTGCTGAGTTCAGTAAGATTTTAAATGCCCTGAAATAAAAACTTTTTTGTTCCTAGCACATGTACAAGGTGAGCCAGCAAGCCGTCTCACTTGTCGTGAATTAAAAAAGAAGTGTTGCAATTTTCATATTCCATTTGCAACACCTCTTTAGCTCATAGATCAACCAGAAGAAATGCACTGTGCGCATTTCTTCGGTTTGTGTGTTTCTTAATTCTCAACTACATTCTTGAAGTACCAGTTAATTCCACCAGTGATTGTAGCGTCATCCAATGATTTACCATCTTCCCCAACAGTAGTTCCTGCATTCGTTTCAATCACACCTGTGAATACATCCCACTCACCGGAGATGATCTTTGCCTTTACTTCCTCGATCTTCTCTGCTGTTCCTTCTGCACATAAGTCAGATAATGGAGCAAGTGTAATTAGGCCTTCTGCCATACCGCCGTAGTAATTGGAACCGTCCCAAGTTCCCTCAATAACTGATTTAACTGCTGATGTATAGTAAGCTTCCCAGTTCCACATAGCGGAAGTTAGTACCGCTTTCGGTGCATCTTTGGACATATCAGAGTTATAACCAACACCAAACACTCCAGCTTCTTCTGCTGCTGTCATTGGGTTTGAAGTATCACAGTGCTGACTAATAACGTCACAACCCATAGCGATTAAAGCTTCTGCAGCTGCTGCTTCGCCTTCTGGGTCATACCAGCTGTTTGTTGTCTTTACATAAACTTGTGCATTAGGATTAACAGAGTAAGCACCCATAGCGAATGCATCTAAGCCGCCAGTAACCTCTGAGTTATCTTTGCCCCAAGCTGCTACATAACCGATTTTATTGCTAGTTGTCTTTAATCCTGCTGCGATACCGCTTAAGTATCTAGCCTGATAAATTCTACCAAAGTAATTGTTAAAGTTAGAACCATTAGATTTATATCCAGTACCATGGGAGAATATAACGTCTGGATATTCTGCTGCCATAGCTGCTACGGTATCCATATAGCCCCAGCTAGTAGCGAAGATTACATTTGCACCAGCTTCAATACACTCTTCAATTGCAGTCTGAATTGCAACAGGATCAGAATCGTTTGTATTGTTCTTTCTAATAATCTGTGCATCAGATAATTCTAGACTCTTTTGCATACCTTGAATTCCACGGTCATGTGTATATGTGTAACCAGCACCCTCTGCAGGATCTGTGATGTGAATTACACCAATGATAATATCATCTTTTGCGATAGCAGGGTATAAACCTTTCTTCGCTGAATCAGTTCCTTCCTGTGATGCTGCTGGATCTGCTGCTTTTGAATCCTCTTTCTTACCACAGCCAGTAAACATAGCTGCAACAAGTACTAACGTCATAAGTAAGCTAAACGTTTTTTTCATAATAAGTATCCTCCCAAATTGTATTCTGTGTTGTTATATCACATAGAATCAAAGTTATGTTTGATAGAGCAATTATAGTTGATAAAACATTAGAAAGCAATAAAGCAGCTTATTATAAATATTTATGAAAAAGATGAATTTTGCTAATATATGCAGGCAAGCTTTCAAGATGACTGGGTACAGCTTAGCTCTCATCCTGTCATCTGATTTTGTAAAAATGTGTTTAAAACAATCTAAATTTTATAATTGAGATTATTTTACAATTTTCGATTGCCAATTTTATAAAATAAGTATACACTTGAATTATACGAATGCTTACATTTTATGTAACGACAGGAGGAAATATGGGGGCACTAAACTCAAAGCGGGTATTGAAAAACAATAGCTTATTAAGTTACTTACTTATTAGCATGATTTTTCTAATTATTCTATCTTTTTTAGTCGGATTACTATACGGCATGGAATCCATGAAGTCAGCAATTTTCACTTTCCTGGTCATAATTGAACTAGGGTGTCTAGTTTCTACTGCTTACTTTTTCTATCTTTTGTCCCATCATACTTCTGCTCTTGAACTTGCTGCTTCTACACTGCCAAACAATCTACATGCTTATGAAATCAACCATGTACATAGTCTTCTCTCACATGACGCTTTCTTTCTTAAGTTACGTTCCATACTAAGCTCCAACATTAACCATGCTTGTTTAGCAGTAATCCATATTGATACCATTGAGTTTCTAGAACGAATGGTAGGTCATCAGAGTATGGACTCGGTATTAAAGCAGATCTCTTATACCCTACAATGCATCACTACTGTTCCATGCGTATGTGGATATAAGTCTACGGATGAATTCTGGATTTTCTTATATAATAGAGATCGGGAGCAAATTTTACGTTGTCTCGATGTAACGCTAGGAAAACTAGAAGTATTGATAAAAGAAGTTTCTGATATACAGAATTCAAATTATATTAGATGTGGCTATTCATGGTACCCAGAACAGGCAATTTCAACAGTTTCTTTAACAAACAATGCTGAGTTTGCATTATATGAAGCCATACTTTTAAAGATTAAGACTCACCACGAGTTCTCCTTAGATGCCTACAACAAGCAGACGGAGGAATATAAGCGGAACGCTTTATTTGATAGAATTCTAGAAAACAGGGAAATCACCTATCACTTCCAACCAATAATCAAGACAAGTGACGGTTCCATCTATGGATATGAAGCATTAATGCGTACCACTGGATCAGAACAAATGAGCCCTTTAGAGATGTTGGCTATTGCACAAAAGCAAAATCGCTTGTACGAAATTGAAAAAATCACTTTTTATAATGTATTTAACATCATTGCTCAGAATTCTACTTACCTGAAAGATAAGAAGATTTTCATCAATAGCATTCCGAATAACCCATTAAAAAATAAAGATTTTGAAACGCTGTATTCGGCTTATGCCAATTATATGAATCAGCTTGTCATCGAGATAACAGAAACCTCCAATCAAACCCAAGAGTCAAGGGATATTTTACATCAGTACATTCATTTCATGGGTGCAGGTCTCGCCTTGGATGACTACGGTGCTGGTTACTCCAATGAAGCTAATCTGATAAAAAATAATCCACATTACATAAAAATTGACCATCTTCTCATTAGTGGTATTCATGAAGACGTGAGAAAACAACACTTAGTATCTAGTATTATCACGTTCACAAAACAATATCACATATTGAGTTTGGCTGAAGGCGTTGAATCCTATGATGAATTAACGACAGTCATTGATCTAGGTGTTGATTTAGTCCAGGGCTTCTATACCGGAAAACCATCGTCTGAATTCGTTGAGAATATTCCTGATAGCATTAAGAAAATAATAAAAGGAAAGAGTGCTTCCCACACTCCAGAGATCCAAAATCAGATATAAGCACAATTCTAATAACCAAAAAAGGACATTCAAATTGAATGTCCTTGCGTAGCGAAAGAGGGATTTGAACCCACGACACCACGGGTATGAACCGTGTGCTCTAGCCAACTGAGCTATTTCGCCAGATGCGTAAAAATGGGACCTATAGGGCTCGAACCTATGACCCTCTGCTTGTAAGGCAGATGCTCTCCCAGCTGAGCTAAGATCCCATTGTACTCATACGCACTTGCCGAGTACATTTAATATTATATTTAGGACAAGGCATTTTGTCAAGCGGATTTTTATCTTTTTTACGGTTCACCTAGGCTGCAACCTATTTATCTTTGCGATAAATCTTCGAAACTATAACATCCTCTTGATATCTTCCAAGCTCTTCGAAACTATACGCTGCTCCACGAATATATAAATCAAAACAGCTAGTAAAATCCTTTTCCTTATCTTTAGTTAGGAACTCATAATGCTTTTTAAAATCAAATCCAATCCGTTTCGTTAATTCATGCATCTGCATTGTCTTCTTGGGGTGCTTTTGTTCCAATCCAAACACACGAAAATATCGCTTTGACCGTATCTTTGATTTTTTTATCAAAACAAACAGGACCTCTTGTTCTTTTAGATTTCTATCAGGTATCAGCTTTAGAATCCGTAACATCTTCCTTTTTTCGCTTTGTCTTTTTATCAGCAATACAATCAATGTTAGAAATATTAGCCCGATTGCAGCAGCGGAAACATAAGGAAGATAGGTATATAATGTTAAGTTATTATTTGCACGTGAGCCTTCAAGGGCAGGTATCTCGTTGATGAAATACTCCTGGTACAAACTAATATACAATGGAATCATTTTAGCTAGTAATTGATCTAACGTCTTGTCATTCTTTGCTATACAGTAGTATTTACTTGCCTTAAAGGATACGTTCTTGATGTTAGTGTATTCCATCTGATCAAGGAAAGTATGATAGCGTTCCAGCCCCTGTGTGATGAACATCCCTTGAATCATGCCATCTTCAAATGCCGACTCTAAATCCTGAATGGAATTATAAGTGACCGTATGATTTATCAGTTCTGAATTGGCTAGCTCTACATATTGGTCCTCAATACATCCCCAGTAGTAATATGGCAACATTTGTTCACTGTATTCTTCTTCTTGAACCTGACCAATTAGCACGAAGGAGTCTAGAAACATATCCTTATCTAAGGCAACTAGCTTACAATACTTATGTTGTGTTGCAAATTCTTTCTTAACCTGCTTACTCATAGTTAAACCAAGAAGCAAATTGATTTCTTGGCTTTCTAGCTTAGCCAACATCTCTTCCTTTGTCTCAACTTCTCTCACTTGTTGAAATTTAACTTGAGTTAATTGCTCAAAAAGTTGGATCATCTGAAGAAAGATCCCACTTTTCATTCCCTTTGAGTCCTTAAACTGGAAAGGATATTCATTATAAGGCTCCAAGGAATATCGTATCGTTTCTTTTTGATCTTGTAGAGACTCTATCAGTAATTTATTTTCATTTAGAAATTGTTTCGTTCTTTCATCTTTCAGAACTTCAGAAATTACAGCTTCCCTAGGTTCTTCTTGGGCTTTTGCCACAATAGGTCCAGTTAATATGGTGATTAAAAGGATCCAAATTATATAGGACTTAGTTATCCATTTCCCCATCTCATACCTCTCATAAAGCTTGTTCGCATGAAAACAAGATGAATCTTAAAGCTAAGAATGCAGCAAGTTTTCATCCTCAAGAATTATTGTACTATAGGTAAAATAAGCTGTCTATAGTAATTCCTCTGAACAAGACAAAGTACAAGAGAGGATCTATAACCCTTTTTATTTATTTCCTTTAAGAAATCGAATAAACTTCTTCTTCCCAATTTGAAGAACATTGTCATCTTCCACGAAGGCACAATCAATATCAAGAATCTTCTCACGATTTAATTTAACCCCTCCTTGACTGACCAAGCGACGAAATTCACTGGCAGAAGATACAAACTTTTCCTGGATTAATATAGCAACCACATCCAAGATCATCTCTTGATTATCTTCTAATTCTATTGTTTTAATCTCTTTGGGAAGTTCCTTCTCGCTAAATACAGTATGATAATATGCTTTCCCCTTTTGTTTACCTTCTTCTCCATGGTATAAAGTTGTTATAATTCCTGCCAATTCTAGTTTCACATCTCTTGGATTTCTTCCTTGCTTTAACTCCTCTGAAATCTCATGAATTCGATCTGGGTGTTCGTCGGTAACTAACTCAAAGTAGCGAATAATAAGAGAATCTGGTATTTCCATAAGCTTCTTAAACATAACCTCTGGCTCTTCACTTACTCCGATATAGTTTCCGAGACTCTTACTCATCTTATTCACACCATCTAAGCCTTCTAAGATTGGCATAAACATCGCGATCTGTTGAGGTTTATGAAATGCTTTCTGAAGAGTTCTTCCCATAAGTATATTAAAGGTTTGATCGGTTCCGCCAAGTTCAATATCTGCATTAATCTCAACCGAATCATAACCTTGCATCAATGGGTAAAAGAATTCATGGAGTCCGATTGCTTCTTGTTTTCTATATCTGTTTTGAAAATCATCACGTTCTAATAAGCGAGCCACTGTTGTCATGGAAGCCAGCTGAATGATTTGTTCAAAATTCAATTGCTCTAACCATTCACTATTAAAGCGAACTTCTGTCTTATCAGCTTCGAGTACCTTAAAGATTTGCTCCATATAAGTCGCAGCATTCTCCTGAACTTGTTCCTTGGTTAATGGTTTCCTTGTGGCTGATTTGCCAGTAGGATCCCCAATCTTACCTGTGAAATCACCAATGATAATCACAGCCTTATGGCCAAGATCCTGCATCTGTTTCACCTTTCGCAAGACAACGGTATGACCAAGATGAATGTCTGGAGCGCTAGGATCCAGACCTAGTTTAATAATCAAAGGACGTTGATATTTCACAGACTCCTCCAACTTCATCTTTAGCTCTTCTTCTCGTTGCATTTCCAGAACACCTTTTTTCAGAATTTTGAATTGTTCTTCTACTGATACCATAAAATATCTCCTTTCTTTGATTTGTTCCAAACGCTTTCTCTTAGAACGAGGTGCATCATAGCTTTGACATGTGGACTTTTTGCTGTACCCCTGTCATCTGATCACTTTGCTTACACGCAAAAAAAACGCCCTCTGGAAAACCAGAGGGCGAATATTATCTCGCGTTACCACCTCAATTTATTAACTACTCACGCAGTTAACCTCTTCGAGTACTCATATCTTTGTATGGTTATACTCTAGCACGATAACGGGTGCGGGTTCCGTCAACAGCCTACTTAAATTACTTTGTTCGGTGTGAAGCTCAAAGATGTATTCAAAATCTGTCCACATGCGCCTCTCATCGTCCGGCAACTTTCTGTAAGCTTTCATAATTTTTACTCTTTCTTATCATTGCTTTAAATTCATTAAATTGTGTTGCAATTATAGCACTTTGTTTTATTGATGTCAATAAATTTAGTATACCTGTTTTGCCTTAAATTTAATATACCTGTTTGTGTCAAGTGTTTATTGGTAATCCTCTCATTCAGTTTTTCCCGACCCTTTTATCCATACTTTACATCATTTAGCAAAGGGAAACCTGCCAATTCCCGACCACATTTAAACGTTAATCAAAGTATGAATAAAATCTTGACGTATATCAAAACCTTAAGGTTGATAGTATCAAAACCAAAGGAGAATGTAAAATGAAAAAGATCTTAGTAGTTGTAACGAATATTTCTAAATATCCAAATAAGGAGCGTGCAACAGGATTATGGTTAGGGGAAGCTGTTCACTTTGCAGCCGAGATGGAAAAGGAAGGATATAAAATTGATTATGTTAGCCCTAGAGGTGGTTACACACCGATTGATCCACACAGCCTGCAACCAGATCAAATGACGGAAATAGATTGGCAATATTATTCAAACAATGACTTTTTAAATAAGCTAAGTTCTACTTTATCAGCCGATGATGTTAATCCTTATGATTATGAAGCTATCTATTATACAGGTGGGCACGGTGTAATGTGGGATTTCCCTGATGATGAAAAGTTACAAAACATCGCTAGTAAAATATATGAAAATGGCGGTATCGTATCAGCTGTTTGTCATGGTTCTGTTGGCTTATTAAATATTAAAAATGCAGGTAACTATTTAATTGCTGACAAAAAGGTTACAGGCTTTGCAAATACTGAAGAAATTGCAGTTGGACTAGATAAAATAGTTCCATTTTTAACAGAAGATGAACTTACTCGTAGAGGAGCCAATTACGTAAAAGGCGAAGACTGGGCAGCGTTCACTGTAGCCGATGGTCGCGTCGTCACTGGACAAAATCCAGCATCAGGTGGTGCAGTTGCCAAAGAGGTAATACAATTATTAAAATCAGTGTGAAGCTTCTCATTTTGCTTGTCTTATTTGCTTATAAAAAAGAGTTCCAACTTTATACTGGCAAAGGAGCTGAATCCAAACCAAGTAAAAGAGGAACTCTTTATACCTAGTTTATTTATGAGAATGCTTCTCTGCCTTCTCTTTTTACCCGGTCTTGCTTTACCTTGCATAGAAATATATGCGCCAGGATTCCTTTCCAAAAGATAAATCCATTCGGTCTTTCCTTCTTCATTCACAGGTTGGTAAACAGTGCGTTCATACTCGACTTCTCCAAACACAGTCTTTATACTTGTTGAACGAGTTCCTTTGTGTCGATAGGCCTTCTTGTTTCTAGATTGTTCTAGTCTCTTTATCATACTCCTCAAAGATAGTGCGTGCCATTTCACAGCCACACTGACCAACAATAATTATACTCTAACAATATACCTGTTTTGCCTTCACTAGGATGTTTGACTCAAACTCATCATATCGAAGACCGCGATCCTGATATTCTATCTCACCTCGTTGATTATCATATGGATCTGCACGTAGATAGGATTTGGCAGGAATGAATTCCTGTTGAAACTCACGATTTGCTACCATACGGAATGGGTCTAGATTGCCAAAATAAAAGGATCTTCTTTCCTCATCCTTCTTACGAAATGCACTCCCCCCAAAGGAACAGTCTGCAAACAACCATCCATAAGGAGCAATATAAAACTGTGCCCAGTCATGGCTACCAGCTGTATATGGTGTTGCATACAAGCCAGATTGCCATCTAGCAGGGATGCCTGCTATACGACAAAGTGTGATAAATAATAGGGCTTGAACTCCGCAGTCACCTTTTTTACCAAGTGCTGCATACTCCGTAATATTTTCTATGGTGATATATTCTCTCATAAAGGAATATTCAATCTGCCTCGTCACATAATCATAGATTTTTCTAGCTTTAGCAAGCGGATTCTTGCAATCTTGTATGATTTCATTAGTTAAAGCTTTTAGATAAGGGGTAAATCTGATATGAGGAAGTTGTTCACCCAAATCCTGAGTAAACTCATTGATATCAAAGTAGGTAACTTCACTTTCTTTTGTTTCCAGATAGGTAACAGTATTGTCATATTCATATTCGACAAAGAACTCTGCATTTTTCTCTAGGTTAGTTTCAAAACAAATGGTACGCTGCTTTGCATCTTGAGCTGCAATGGTATGCAAT
>JAEYWQ010000017.1 GCA_023428885.1 Bacillota bacterium | reverse complement strand
TACAGTTAACATGGGGGTTAACATGGTATTCCCTTGTAATGAAATTAAGAAAACTGCTTGGGAAGTTTTACAAAACTTTGACCATGCTCTAGTTTTAAGGGAAGATGATCCATTGCTTCCAGCCATTCTGGGAGTTTATGAAGCACAAGGCATCAGGGATGGTGCGCCATCCAACAAGCAAAAGGGTCCTGCTTTCAAGACAGAACTTGCCACAGCCTATCCAGAATGTCGTTTAGTGGTTACGAAAGAAACCATGACAGTGGAAGGTATGATTAAAATAGTTTACGATTTACTTAAGGATAAACTAAATATAGTTAAAATCACATTTACAAGTGGAGTAAATGGCGCGATTGAAGAATATCAACCTCAAAATGATATCGACCGTTGCCCATTATGTGGAATCGCATTAAAAGAAAATGGTGCTTGTCCTAAATGTGGATATATGAAATAAGATAATTGATATCATGAATTTGATATCATGAATTTGATATCATGAATTTGATATTATGAATTTGATATTATGAAATTGATATCATGAATTTGATATTATGAATATGAATTGAGTGTCTTACTCTATGCCAATGTGATATGATACCTCCTGAGAAGAATAGGGAAATAATACTAATCTACTAAGGAGGTATTTTTATAGGTTTTTCAATGGCAATCCATAAAGTAAAATAATCACACCATATTAATAAATAGCATACTGAAAAGAAATGAGTCTTTACATAAAATAAAATCATAGTTTTGAAGCTAAGGAAAGAGGTGTATGTGATGAAGATTGAATATTTGAATTCCTGCGGGAATTTTAAGTTAGAAAACGCTGATGAAAGTAGCTATATGTATTTTCCAATTGGAAATGACGCCGGTGTGATGGCTTGTGTTACACCTGACCTACACGGAGATAATAAAACGGGACAGAATTCGTTTTTATTGGAACCGGTAAGTGTGGAAAGTATTCATATTGCCAATAATGGTCGGAATGTCTGGTTTCGTATGAATGGGAAAACAGTTTGGGCAGTAAATGGATGCTCACCATTACAGCTTATGGCAAAGCATGAAGAAGAGGAATCTAAGAAGGATATTGTGAATGTTGAGGCAGGCAGACTTTGGCATAAGATGACGAGAAGCAATTCTTATTATGGTATCAGAGTTTCTGTGTTAAGTTATGCTCCTATTGGATATCAGGCAGAAATGATGAAGGTCACGGTACAAAATACTGCTAGTGATGAACTTACGATAGAACCCACCATAGCAATACCTATCTACGGAAGAAGTGCAGATAATATCAGAGATCATAGACATGTAACGAGCCTTCTGCACCGCATATTTGTAAGAAAGAATGGAATCGAAGTGATTCCTACCCTATCCTTTGATGAAAGAGGACATGTGAAAAATAAAACTAGTTATGGTGTATTTGCTATGGATGAGGAGGGAAAGGTGCCTGTTTCCTTCTACCCTGTCATGGAAAGCTTTATCGGGGAAGGGGGTAACTTAACATATCCTAAGGCTGTTATCGATCCTGCTTATGGAAATAGTATTGCCCTGTCAGAAGGAGAGAAAGAGGAAGGCTTTGAGGCTATGGGGGCCATGAAGATGGAAGAAGTGGTTCTATCTCCGGGAGAAATTAAGGAATATTACGTTGTTTTAAGTTATAACAAGGAAGGATTAGGACTGCTAAATCCAGAGAATGAGAAGAAGGCATTTGAAGAAACAGCTGCTTACTGGGAAGAACAGCTAGGGATTGAGCTAGAGACTGGTAACAAGCAGTTTGATCAATGGTTAAAATGGGTTGGGATTCAGCCGACTCTACGAAGAATCTATGGATGTTCTTTTCTACCTCATCATGATTACGGCAGAGGAGGCAGAGGATATCGAGATCTTTGGCAGGATACGCTAGCTTTATTACTAAACTCAAAACAATCTATTCGTGATCAACTGATTGGCTATTATGGTGGTGTGCGTATGGATGGAAGTAATGCAACCATTATAGGTAAAGAACCTGGAGAGTTTATAGCAGATCGTAATTCCATTGTAAGAATGTGGATGGATCATGGTGTATGGCCATTTATAACTACACTTCTCTATATCAATCAGACAGGAGATTATGAAATCTTACTGAAAGAAAAGAGTTATTTTAAGGATGCAATAATTCACCGTGGAGCCCAAAAGGATGGTCTATGGCAGGAGAATAGTAATGAATTGCATACTCATACCAATGAGATTTATAAAGGAACGATTCTGGAGCACATTCTGGTGCAGAATCTAACTGCCTTCTATGATGTAGGAGAGCATGGACATATGCGCTTATTAGGAGCTGATTGGAATGATGCTCTAGACATGGCAAAAGAAAATGGAGAAAGTGTAGCCTTTAGTGCTGCCTACGCAGGAAATCTAGAAAATTTAAGTAAACTATTGATGCGTTTAAATAATGAAAAAGGGTTAAAGAAGCTAGCAATCTGTGCCGAGTTAATGGAGTTGATTGGAAAGAATTCCGACCTTTACAATTCTGCTGCGAAAAAGAGAGAACTATTAAATAACTATTGTAATTCCTGTGGAAGTTATATTTCTGGTAAAAAGCTATGGATTTCAAGTGAGGAGTTAAGTAAGGACTTATTAGAAAAAGCAGAACAGATCAAGAAGAATATTCGTAGCAAAGAATGGATATCCACTGATAAGGAAGAGCTAGGAGGATGGTATAACAGCTACTATGACAATCACAAAAATAAGGTTGAGGGTATGTTTGATCAAGGAATTCGTATGATGCTAACAGGACAGGTATTCACTATATTAAGCAATACCGCAACAGATCAGCAGATTTCTATGATTGTAAAAGCTGCAGACCGATTACTCTTTGATGAAAAAGTGGGAGGTTATCGTCTCAATACTAATTTCAATGAAGTAAAGGCGGATTTGGGTCGAATGTTTGGATTTGCCTATGGAACAAAAGAAAATGGATCCGTATTCTCTCATATGTCGGTAATGTATGCTAACGCCCTGTATTCCAGAGGATTTGTAGAAGAAGGGTATCGGGCAATCTATCAGTTATTTTTACAAGCGTCAGATTTTGAGAACAGCCGCATCTATCCTGGAATTCCGGAATATTTTAATCAGAAGGGCAGAGGACTTTACAATTATCTAACCGGTTCTGCTAGCTGGTATATGTTAACAGTACTTACTGAAATGTTTGGTTTGAAGGGAAGTCTTGGAGATCTGCTGATTGAACCAAAGCTTATGGCAAGTCAGTTTGATGAGGAGGGAATTGCCAAGATCAGCTTTTACTTTGCTGGAAAGAAGCTCATCGTTATTTATGAAAATCCAGAAAAAAAAGAATTTGGTGACTATGAAGTGGAAGAGATAGGGATAGATGATATCAGATACCTATGGGAAGGTAGCCAACCAGTCATTCAAAGGTCTTATCTTGAAGGACTAACCAAAGAAAATGACCATGTAATCAGAGTAAAATTGGCCTAGATATTAGAAGAGGTCTCTAGCTTAAGAAAGGGCGAAACTATGATAGATAATAAAAAGAGATATGTCATTGAAAATTATGGTAGAAAGTCTACTTTTTCCAGTTTTCTTCCTGGAATAGCAGGTGAAATGGGAATACCTCTATGGTGCTTCTATGTGAATCGGGGGCAAGCAGTTACAAGCTTTGGAATCCAGGATAAAGATCATTCCATCATGCAATTTTACCCTGCGCACCAAGCCTATCAAAATACCAAAAGACTTGGATTTCGTACCTTTATCAAGGAAAATAATCAGGTATATGAGGCATTTTCCAAGGAAACAATGAACCATTGTATGGCGATTGGAATGAATGAGTTGGAACTTAAGGAAGAGAATTCAGAAGGTGATTTTGATATACAGGTACTATACTATACACTGCCAACAGAAGAGCTAGCGGGATTAGTGCGTCAGGTTACAATTAAAAACACGAAAGATACTGTGAGACAGTTTGAGCTTGTAGATGGTATGGCTGCAGTCTTACCTTTTGGAGTCAATCTAGGAAGTATGAATGATATGGGGCAGACTGCCAAGGCTTGGATGCAGGTTCTTGATAGCGAAGTCCACTATCCTGTTTTTAAAGTTCGTGCCAGTATGGAGGATCATGCAAAGATAGATGATGTAAAAGGCGGAAACTATGGATTGGCTACAGGGGATGATGGTAAGGTAAAACGAGTGATTGTAAGCACGGATGCTTTATTTGGATATGATAGCTCCTTAGAGTATCCAATCGAGTTTATGAATTATAGTCTAGATGAAATATTTTCTAGACGCCAGAATAAAGAAAATGAGTTGCCTTGCTGCTTCTTCACGGATAAGTTCAAACTAGAAGCTGGAGAAAGCTATACAATTTATGAGCTCTACGGACAGATTCAGAATACAGATCGCCTTTCGATGCTGTATGAAAAGATAAAAACAGCAGGTTATTTTCGAAAAAAATATGAAGAAGCAGTTGAATTACCATGGAAGATAACAGAGAAGATTCGTACAAAGACCGGAAATGAAATCTACGATTTCTATTGTAGGCAAACCTATCTGGATAATGTATTACGTGGAGGCGAACCGGTTCTTCTTGGTGAGAATAAGGTCTTCTATCTTTACTCTAGAAAACATGGGGATATTGAAAGAGATTATAACTACTTTAAAGTTATGCCGGAATTTTTCTCTCAAGGAAATGGTAACTTTCGAGATGTGAACCAGAATCGTCGTTGTGATGTGAGATTTTCACCTTATGTAGAGGAAAGCAATATTCGATTCTTCTATAATGCCATTCAGATGGATGGCTATAACCCACTAGGAATTGAGCAGATTACTTTCTATTTAGAGGAATGCAAGGCTTCCCAATATCCACAAATCAAGAGCTTTTTACTGGAGGCATTCACTCCAGGAAGCTTATTAAAAAAATTACTGGAACATGGAATGAGTGAGTTATTCCATCCGATTCTAAAGGATGCGAGAGCAGTTCAAAATACAGAATTTCATGAAGGATATTGGTCAGATCATTGGACTTATAATCTGGACCTCATAGAGGAGTACCTATCGGTTTATCCGGATCGTAAGGAACAGCTTTTATTTGGTGACAGAAACTATACTTATTTATTGGGAAAGGCTTTTATACTTCCTGCAAGAAAACGCTATGTAGAGACTGAAAAAGGGATAAGACAATATCATTTCATAGAAAAGAATAGCCAATTTGAACGTGCTTTTATGAAAGATAAAAAAGGTAATATTGTTTATCATAGTCTTCTGGAAAAAATGCTTCTATTAGGGGTTGTGAAGTTTGCGGCTCTTGACCTTTATGGGCTGGGCATTGAAATGGAAGGCGGAAAGCCAGGCTGGTATGATGCCTTAAATGGACTCCCGGGCTTATTAGGTTCCTCCATGGCAGAAACTTACGAATTAGCAAGACTCTTAGAGTATTTAGAAGAAGTTTTTGGAAGTTTCGATAACAACTTGCTGATACCTGTTGAACTAGAGACTTTATTGAAGGCTTTAATAGAATGTACAAAGAGTTATTTGAATCTATATCAAGGCAGTAGATCCATAAGCTCAAGAGAACGAATTGCATATTGGAAGGAGCGTAATCATGCTCTGGAAGCCTACAGAGAAGCAATTAAATATCAGTTAAGCGGTGAAGAAAGTCAGTATTCCTTCGCTTCTATGTGTGAAGCAATTAAGATATTACGAAAGCTAGTAGACTTAGCTTGTGTAGATGCCTGGGAAATTCATAAGGAAAATGGCAGTGGTGTATGCCCTACTTATTTCTATTACACGGTAACAGGCTATAAGAAGACAGAGGATGGGATTGAAATCTTAGATGCTGATTTAGTGAAAACACCGGACTTTTTAGAGGGGAATGTCAGATTCTTAAAAACTAAAGTTGAAGCTAAAGCTAAGAGGGAGCTTTATCGGACGATTAAAGACAGTAAGCTTTATGACGGAAAATTAAATATGTATAAGGTAAATGCTGATTTGGATCAAGCAAGCTATGAAATTGGCAGAGCGAAATCATTCACTCCTGGATGGCTTGAGAATGAATCCATCTGGCTCCATATGGAATATAAGTATTTGCTTGAGATTTTAAAGGCTGATATGTATGAGGAGTTTATCCATGATTTTAGTCAGGCAGCAATTCCTTTCTTAAAGGAAGAAACGTATGGAAGAAGTTTACTTGAGAATTCCTCCTTTATCGCAAGCTCTGCAAATCCTGATGAGAAGAAACATGGTAAAGGATTTGTTGCTAGATTAAGTGGTTCTACCGTTGAGTTCTTACATATGTGGCAGATCATGATGTTTGGAAAACAGCCATTTACCTGCTTGGATGAAAAACTTTCTCTAGAACTTAAACCTATGATTCCTCACTATCTGATAGGAGAAGCTTGTGTAGAAGCAATGTTTTTAGGAAGCATACCTGTGATTTACCAACTACCTGATAAGGATAGCTTTACACCTGCCAATTCAAAAGTCAGCAGCTATGAAGTAACTACCATTACAGGTGAGATAATCACCGTAAGTTCTGAGCATATTGAAGGTGAACTGGCTCTAAACATTAGGGATAGGAAAGTTAGTCAAATTAGGGTTGTGTTAAAAAGGCTATAATGCAAAGAAGATATTGCAGTCATTCATTAAAAAGAGAAGGAAGAAGGACATAATGAAGGTAAGAATAATTAGAACTGATTTTAATATAGATTCTTTTTGGAAGGAAAGTTCATTAGAGTTAGAAAACTTAAATCCCATGAACGCAGTTTGTATCTATCCAGAAAGAACTTATCAAGAGGTAAAGGGCTTTGGAGCTGCATTTACAGAAGCAAGTGGCTATAACTTATCACTCTTATCAAAAGAAAAACAAGAAGAAGTGATAGCAGCTTATTTTGGTAAAGACGGACTCCATTATAATCTTTGTAGAACACATATCAATAGCTGTGATTTTGCACTTGGCAATTATGCTTACCTAGAAGAAGAAACAGATGCTAATTTAACTGGATTTTCCATTGATAGAGATGAGCAGTATATCATTCCTATGATACAGCTGGCGAAAGAAAAAGCAAGTGAGGAGATTGTGCTCTTAGCCTCTCCGTGGAGTCCTCCTGCCTTTATGAAGAGCAATCAGGAGATGAACAATGGTGGATATTTGCTAAAAGAATATTACTCCATGTGGGCAGATTATATGGTTCGCTATATCAAAGAATATGATAAGCTTGGAATTCCAATATCAATGCTTACGATACAGAATGAGCCACAGGCTGTTCAAACCTGGGATTCTTGTATCTATTCCATAGAAGATGAAAAGCTTATGGTTAGAGAGTATTTAGGACCAGCTTTGAAGAAACATGGCATGGAGGATATCAAGATCTTAATCTGGGATCATAACAAGGACATCATCTTTGAACGTGCAAAAGGTGTTTTAGAGGATGAAGTGGCCAATCAATATGTCCATGGTGTGGCATTCCACTGGTATTCAGGGGATCATTTTGAAGCAGTTTCACTTGTAAAGGAAATGTATCCTGAGAAAGAATTGTATTTTACCGAGGGATGTGTGGAATACAGTAGATTTATGGATTCTGATGAAGTGGCCAAGGCAGAAATGTATGCCCACGATATGATTGGTAATTTTAATGCAGGAATGAATGGCTATATAGATTGGAATATGTTACTGGATGAAAAAGGCGGTCCAAATCATGTAGGAAACTTCTGTGCAGCACCAATTATGTGCAATCCCAAAGAGGATACTGTAGAAAAGAGACTTAGCTACTATTACATTGGACATTTTAGTAGGTATATTAAGAAAGGAGCAAGACGTCTTGCATTCTCCCGCTTCACTGATTGGCTGGATGTAACGGGCTTTATAAATCCGGATGGCGAAAGAGTGATTGTTGTGTTGAATAAATCAGACAAAGATATCACTTTTTCCTTAAAAGAGAGTGAAAATGGAGGGAGTGTAAACATCCATAGTCATTCCATTCTGACAATCTGTTATAAGTCGGATAAGGAGTAAACCTATGAAGATAACATCTAAAAGTAAAATGCAAACATACAAAAAGCAATTCCTTATGGAATTGCTTTTCTACTACTGAGTATTCTTTTGTTGGGTGTTTGTGCGATTATGATTACCGGAAACCCAGGAATATCCCATGTTATTAATGATAAAGGAGAGGCCTGTACTAAGGCAGGCGATCGAAAAATTATCGTAGAGTATCAGGCAGGTATTCAAAAATAAAATAAGAACACCTTTTTAAAATATGAACCATTATATCAGGCCTATAGAAAATTTATAATGACATTATCAACAACACAAGTTGTTAGAGAAAGGGAGGATATTTTATGAAGTTAAAAAAAATTGCAGCAGTTTTGTTAGCTTCTACCTTAGTCATTTCTATGGTTGGATGTGGTAGCAGTAATTCTGACAAGAAAGATGATTCGAAGTCAGATAAGGCAGTTACCAGTAGTAAGAATGGGGATAGCGGTGCTTCTTCTGAGACGAATAAGGAACTGAAAGGTAAATTAGTAGTATGGACACTTGCAGCAGACCTTGAACAATTCTCAGAACATTTTATGGAGAAAAATCCTAGTGTGGAAATTGAAACAGTAGTAATTGCACCAGCTGATTATCCAACTAAAGTTCAGTCTGCACTTCTGGGTGGCGAAACTGAGCCAGACATTATTGTTGGTGAACCTCAAATGTTAGAAGATATGTATGATGCAGGTTTCTTTGAAGACTTAAATCAAGCACCTTACAATGCACAAGATTATGCTGATAAGATTGTAGATTATGTTTGGGAAGTTGGCCAGGACAAGGATGGTATTCAAAGAACAATCAGCTACCAGATTACTCCTGCTGGTTTCTATTATAGAAGAGATATAGCAAAGACTGTATTTGGTACAGATGATCCTGCTGAAATCAGCAAATTTTTTGTAGATTATCCGACTATTATAAAGACAGCTGAGACTTTAAAGGCAGCTGGATATAAGATTTTTGCTTCTGATGCAGAAACTAATTATTTCTCTGGTGACTCTGCATGGGTTATAGATAATACATTAAATGTTGCTCAAGCTAGATATGATTATATGGATCTTTGCATTCAGTTATATCAAAACGATTACACTGCATTTGCTAGTCAGTGGGCAGCTCCTTGGTATCAAGCGATGAAGGGACCTGTTCCTTTACTAACAGCGGAAACACAATGGGGTACTGACGACATGAATATTTGGGATGCAGAATCCTTTGAAGCAGCAACGCAAGGTAAAGAAACAGTTGAAGTATTTGCATATGGACTACCTGCTTGGGGTGTTTTAACAATGAGAGATAATGTAGCTGAAACCTCTGGCAAATGGGGTGTTGCTGCTGGTCCTTCTTATGGATTTGGTGGTGGTACCTTTATCGGTATCAGTGCAGCAAGTGAAAGAAAAGAACTTGCTTGGGAATACTTGAAATTCTGTACTTTAGCAGAAGAGACAATGGAATGGTGGATTATTAAATCTGAGGGTGATACAGTATCTTATATTCCAACTTTAGAGAAACATGCGGAAGATAAGAATGAAGTATATGGTGGACAGCAACTTTATAAGTTCTGGCTGGAACAAGCTAAGGGAATCGATTATTCAAAGGTTACCAGATATGACAAAGCAATCGGCGATGCATGGGGGGCAGCAATCTCTTCCATCAAGGCTGGAGATAAAACAAAAGAGGAAGCTATTGCAGAATTCTATGATATTGTTGAATCAACTTATCCGGAAATTAAAGTAAACAGATAGAAAAAACTTGAAGCATGGAGGATTCCTTGGAATCCTCCCTCTTATTCAGCATCGTTGGAGGAAGCAAATCGTGGTGAATGGTAGAAGAAATAGAAATCTTAATAAAAGAAACAATATGGCATATCTATTTATAGTACCTTTCGTAATAACTTTCCTGATATTTAGTGTTTATCCAGTATTTCGTACCTTATTTTTGAGTTTTACAAACTATCGGGGCTTTGGTGAGCCGGATATCGTAGGTATGGATAACTATGTTCGTGTTGTGAATGATAAGTTCTTCTGGAGAGCATTTGGCAACACGCTAAAAATTTGGGGTGTTAACATTGTACTACAGCTAGGCATCGCTTTTTTATTAACAATTGTGTTCAGCGATATTAAGTATAGAATGAGAGGACTCGGTTTTTTTAGAGCAGTGTTCTATCTTCCTAATATTATTGCTGCAACGTCTGTAGCGTTTTTGTTCAAGACCTTATTTGATTGGAGATATGGAACAGTCAATCACTTACTAGCAGCGATCGGACTGAATGAAGCAAGTCCTATTAATTGGGTGGGAGATAGCTCTGTAGCTCCTTATTTCGTTGGGACAATTGGAGCATGGATGTGGTTTGGTAATTCCTTTATTATGCTAATGGCAGGTGTACAGGGGATATCAAGAGATTATTTTGAGGCAGCAGCCATAGATGGAGCAGGTAGATGGAAGGTATTTGCTAAGATAACAATTCCATTATTACGGCCAATTTTACTATATGTAGGTATAACCTCTTTGATTGGTGGACTTCAAATGTTTGATTTACCTTTCTTGATTAGCGGTGGTACCGCTGGAAATCCTTCTGGAAGCCTTCAAACCGTTATCATGTACCTGTATAAGTTTGGATTTGAAGTAGGAACTCATCAGGTAGGATATGCAGCAGCAATTGCCTATACTCTGTTTGCTATTATTTTAGTAATCTCAGTAGTTCAGTACAGGCTGATGCGAGATAAGGAGGACTAATATGGCATATAGAATAAAAAAATCAATCCTATATCTTGGATTAATGACATTAGCTTTGACCTGTTTATTACCATTTATCTTGATGATGGTCAATTCCACAAGAAGTGGTATCGACATTATGTCTTCCTTTAGCTTTATCCCTGGAAAATCTCTTGCTAAGAACTGGGAGACAGTATCCGAATATTTTAATCTATTCCGTGGTTTTGCGAACAGTTTAATGGTTGCCATACCCGCTACTTTACTAACTGCGTATTTTTCCGCGATTACGGCCTATGCTCTAGCTGTATATCACTTTAGAGGTGGTAAAACCTTATTGTTAATCATTGTAGTTTTCATGATGATTCCGGGACAACTAAGTTTATTAGGTTTTTATAATCTAATAGCGAAATTAAAATTAGTAAACTCTTATATTCCACTCATTATCCCAGCAATTGCAGCACCTGGTACGGTATTTTTCCTAAGACAGTATCTTATATCGGTTCTTTCTAAAACACTATTGGAAGCAGCAAGAATTGATGGCGCAAGCGAGATACATATCTTCCATAAAATTGTTTTTCCAATCATGTTACCAGGTGTAGCAACCATGGCCATTGGTTCCTTTATTGGTAACTGGAACAGCTATTTAGTTCCATTGATTTTACTTAATTCACCTAAGAAATTCACCTTACCAGTCATGATTGCTTCTCTTAATAGTTCTACAGATATTACAAGTAATCAAGGTGCCATTTATCTTGCAGTAGCAATTTCAGTCATTCCAATTCTGCTTGTATTTTCTTTCTGTTCTAAATACATTATCAGTAGTATATCAGCAGGTGCGGTGAAAGAATAGAAATTTTGATAAACGACTAGGACTTATTGAAAAAATCTGATATAATAAAGAAGAATATTGTGCAAATAGACTATAAAAAGTTTGTGTTTATATTGTGTTTTAGATATTTTTATCTAAAGAATCAGATATAGATATTAAAATTTTGAGAGATGAGTGAATACAATGGCAAAGAAGATAGCTATGATTATCCTTACCATCCTGGTCCTATGTATGTTTAGCTCTTGTCAAGCAAGTGAGAATGACAACATAGATAAGGTAGATGACGGGATACCCGCTTGGCAAAGATTAGCACAAAAACCAATCACATTTGACTGGTATATAAATTATTCTTGGTATACAACGCCTTGGGGACAGAATACTGTCTCCAAGGCTATTACTGCTGATACAGGGGTTAAAATCAAGTTTGTGGTACCAACAGGAAGTGAGTCTCAGAAACTTGATGCTATGATTGCCTCTGATACCTTGCCGGATTTTATTACCTTGGGATGGTGGGAAACACAGGCACAGACCATGGTAGATAAGGACATGGTGTATGCTCTTAATATCCTGGCAGAGCAATATGATCCATACTTTTATCAGATAACCAATGAACAGGTAGTGAACTGGTACAGGAAAGAGGATGGAAATTTATATTCATATCCAAATTCCACCTATACTCTGGAGGATTTTGAATCAGGAATCAATACAGGAAGTAACCAGAATTTTCTGGTACGAAAGGATATCTATGAAGCAATAGGAAGTCCGGACATGACTACCATGGAAGGATTTAAGAATGCTGTTATCAAAGCGCAGGAAATGTTTCCGTATGTTAATGGAGAACCCTTAATTCCTGTTGGCTCGGATGAATTTTATGATGAAGGCTGTAATTCTTTTGATAAGTATTTACAGAATTTCTTGGCTGTGCCATTTGAGATCGATGGAAAATATAATTACAGGGTTATGAGCGAGGATTATTTGAACTGGTTAAAGATGTTTCGTGAGCTGAATGAAATGGGTTATTTATCAAACGAAATATTTGTGGATAAACGAGTACAGTTGGAAGAAAAGATGGCGAAAGGAAGGTATTTTTGCCTGCTTTATCAGGGAAGTGATATTCAAGCTTCACAAAAGATTCTAAATGAAACTAATCCAGACAGCGTTTACATAGCCGTGGATGGACCTAAGAATTCTAAAGGTGAAGATCCTACACTTCCAAGTACAGGAATTAATGGTTGGACCCTAACCTTTATTTCAAAGAATTGCAAAGATCCTGAGAGAGCCATAGCTTTTATGTCTTACTTAATTAGTGAAGAAGGTCAAAAAAAGGTATATCTTGGAATTGAGGGGGTTACCTATGACATTGTGGACGGCAATTATGTTCTAAAACCTGAAGTACAAGAACTCTTGAATACTGATCGATATAGCTATGATCAAATCTATGGAGCGGATGATGCCTACTGGATGCTGCAAAATAACGTGATGCAAGATCAATGGCTGATGGAAACTGATCCGCTGATACAATCCCTTCGAGAATGGACAAAACCTTACACTATTTATACGAGTCAATATGATATAGTCTTTGAGGCTGATAGTAGTTTTGCTCAAATAGATAAGAAGATTAAATTAGAGTGGGGGAAAACGCTGCCCTTACTTCTTCTTGCTAAGTCTAATGAAGAGTTTGATACAATCTATAAGAATTATTTAATTAAAATAAATAATTTGGGATTTGTGCAACTTATGGAAGAATGCACGAAAGTGATGCAAGAGTCAAAGCATAAATTGGGTATGGAATAGTATATGAAGAGCAGACGTTGGTTCTATAGACAAAAATTAAATGTTAAATTCACTATTTTGATAGGAATGATTCTGCTAATTCCTATTTGCGGTATTTTTACGCTTATTTTCCACAATCTAAAGGATAGTAATAGCAAACAGGCAATCAGTAACCTAAAATACACCATGTCCCAGATGCAAGGGGTAGTACAAAAAACAGTAGAGTTATGCAATACATCAACCCAGGTATTTTTAAATTATCATAAGTTAAGTGAATTCTTATTGGATCTTGAGAGAAAAGAAAAACTGGAAACAATAGACATTCTTAAATTCAAAGATGATATTGGGATGCTAGAGAATATTGTTAACTCCAATCCATATCTATATCAGATTAGAGTGTATGCACAAACCAATGACTTTCCAGAAATGTATCCCATCCTTTTTCATAATAAACGCTTACAGGTATTCGATTGGGCCCATAAATATGAATCAGGGGAATGGCAATTTGACTATTCAGATAGTATGTCCCATCATTCAGTGAATACATCGGAACATACTATGGGATTAATTACAAAGTTAACAGACTATGAATATGGAGACATTGCTGTTATTGAGGTAGCGGTTCGAATGGAAGAGGTGTTCGCCTCCATATTTCAATCAACCAATGAGGATTGGTGTGGCTTTATCGATAAAGACGGAACTATTTATAGTGCTTCCATGGAAGAATGCACTTGGGAAGAACATAAAGAAGAACTTATCAGTCAAATAATGAATCATGAATTAGTAAAAGAGGGTGGCGAACAGTATTTTGAAAGCGAGCTGCTAGACAAGAAGGTAGTAGTGGGAATACTAGCTATCGACGAATTGTCAGGAAATTTTATTCGTATTATTAGCATGGAAGAGAGTATCAAGACGGTATGGAAATATCAGACACTCTATATGATTGGAATCATATTTGCTTTTATTTGTCTTGTTGCTTTAATTAATGTTGTGGTAAAGGTACTACTGAAGAGGTTTTACTATATACTAAATACGATTTCAAAGATACAGGATGGAGATCTGAATATAAGAATTAATCGCTATGGAAGCGATGAGATGGGACAATTGGGACAAGAAATTGACATTATGTTGGATACTATAGATCGGTTAATGAATGAGAATTTGAGTAGAGAATTGCTGATGAAAAACTCTGAAATAAAAGCACTTCAAAATCAAATCAATGTACATTTCATCTATAATGTACTTGAATC
>JAEYWQ010000008.1 GCA_023428885.1 Bacillota bacterium | reverse complement strand
AACAGTTAGTTACAATTATGACTCCGGTACAGGCAAGCTATCAAAGTGTTGGAGAAGACACCAGTGAAGCAGCCATGGTTATAAAGCTTATTGTACCAATGCTGTTTGGTTTATTAATGTATTTTATGCTGTTTATTCATGGTCAAACGGTTAGTAAATCGGTATCTACAGAAAAGACCTCAAAGCTTATGGAGACCTTATTAACCAGTGTTCACCCATATGCATTGATCACAGGTAAAGTCTTAGCAGTATCATCCTTGGCAATCATTCAATTTTTAATATGGGTTATAGCTGCTGTTGCAGGTTTATATGGTGGTAATGCGGTAGCACAAATCATGTACCCAGGTTACGAGAATACAGTTGTTACCATTATTAATTTCCTACGTGAAAACATTGGTGAATCTGCATTGACTTTGGAATCAGTAATATTAGCTATTATTATCTTCTGTGTAGGTTTCTTATTCTATTGTGTACTTGCAGGTTTGGCCGGATGTATCGTATCCAAACCAGAGGATGTGGCTAGTGCTCAGGGGATCTTTGTATTTCCAGTCTTGATTAGCTGGCTGTTATGTTATTTTGGTAATCTGGCTGGTAATGAGACTCTGATTACAGTTAGCCGTTATATACCATTTACCATACCTTTTGGAGTGCCAGTGGATTTACTTACAGGTGCTATAGGTATTTGGCAAGGTATCATTTCCTTTGTTATACTTTTGGTATTCTCACTTGCATTTATTATAGTAGCTGCAAGGATTTACAAGGGTCTTGTTCTGTATAATGGTCAGAAGATGTCTCTTAAGAAATTAGGCCAGGTCATTCGTGCTAAGGGCTGATGAGCTATCTAAAGAATCCAAGTAGATTTTGCATAGTTAACTTAATAAGAACTCATCGTATTAGAAAGGGGTGGATATATCCACTCCTTTTTGTTATAATAGTCTGCAGTGATAAGAAATAAGCTTATCTTCGGACTTAATTCTTTCGCAATATTAAGTCCATTATTTGAAAGGCACGGTGTATTATGAGAAAATTAGCATTATCTGATGAGATACTTATGACAATAGACAAGCCAGCTCGTTATATTGGAAATGAAGTAAATATGGTTGTTAAGGATTTAAGTAAGATAGATATTCGTTTCTGTATGTGTTTTCCGGATGTATATGAAGTAGGTATGTCTCATCTTGGAATTCAGATATTATATGATATGTTTAATCAAAGAGAAGACACCTATTGTGAGCGTGTCTATTCCCCTTGGATGGATTTGGATCCAATTATGAGAGAGAAGAAGATTCCATTATTCGCTCTGGAATCCCAAGATCCTATCAAGGAATTTGATTTTCTTGGTATCACTCTTCAATACGAGATGTGCTATACCAATGTCTTACAGATACTTGATTTAAGTGGAATTCCAATCTACGCAAAGGATCGTAGCAACGAAGATCCGATTGTGATTGGTGGTGGTCCATGTTCTTATAATCCAGAGCCAATCGCAGATTTCTTTGATTGCTTCTATATCGGAGAAGGTGAGACAGTATATGATCAGGTATTAGATATCTATAAAGAGAATAAGAAGGCAGGAGGAAGCCGACGTGATTATCTTGAGAAGGTGTCTAAAGTAGAAGGTATCTATGTTCCTTCCTTATATGATGTAAGCTATCAGGAAGATGGAACGATAAAAGCAATTACTCCTAATCATCCAAATGCACCTGCTAAGGTGAAAAAGCAGATGGTAAAGGACGTCAGTAATACCTTCTATCCTAGAAAACCACTGGTTCCATATATCAAAGCTATTCAAGACCGTGTGGTATTAGAAATTCAACGTGGTTGTATCCGAGGATGTCGATTCTGCCAGGCAGGTATGCTTTATCGTCCAACCAGACAACGTGACGTAGATTTATTAAAAGATATTGCTCGTGACATGATCAATTCCACTGGCTACGAAGAGATTTCTCTTAGCTCTTTAAGTTCTTCTGATTATGATAAATTACAGGAATTGGTTTACTTTTTAATTGATGAATTTAAGCAAAATGGGGTGAATATCTCCCTGCCATCCTTGCGTATTGATGCTTTCGCATTGGATGTTATGAGTAAAGTTCAAGATATTAAAAAGAGCAGTTTAACTTTTGCACCGGAAGCTGGTTCTCAACGCTTACGTGATGTTATTAACAAAGGCTTAACTGAAGAAGTAATCTTAAAAGGCGCAATGGATGCCTTTGAATCTGGTTGGAACAAAGTAAAACTTTACTTTATGTTAGGCCTTCCAACAGAAACCGAGGAAGATATTGAAGGTATTGCTGTTCTTTCTGATTTGATTGCCAGACAGTATTATACCATACCGAAAGATCAAAGAAATGGTAAGGTAGCCATTACTGCAAGTACATCCTTCTTTGTTCCAAAGCCTTTTACACCATTCCAATGGTCTCGTATGGTAACTAGAGATGAATTTAGAGAAAGACAGCGTTTCTTAAATGGTAAGATGAAGGAACAGTTAAATTATAAGAGTATCCGTTATAATTGGCATGATGCAGATGTTACCATCTTGGAAGGTATCTTTGCAAGAGGTGATCGTAAGTTAAGTAAGTCCATCTATGAGGCTTACCAAAAGGGCTGTATCTTTGATGCCTGGTCAGAATACTTTAAGAATGATATTTGGTTACAGGTTTTTGAAGAGAATGGAGTTGATATCCCATTCTATACAAGTAGAGAACGAAGCGAAGATGAAATCTTCCCTTGGGATTTCATTGACATTGGGGTATCCAAGAAGTTCTTATTAAAAGAGTACCAACGAGCAAAAGGTGAAGTTGTTACTCCTAATTGTAAAGAAAGTTGTTCTGGCTGTGGAGCTGGCAGCTTTAATGCGGGGGTTTGTATTCGATAATGCGAAAAGGTTGTGGACGATAAAAGCCCTATCACAGGGCTATGGGGCAGTTTACGCCCTATGGAAAAACTCATGCTTCGATTACAATGTATAAGAAATCCTAATTTCTCTGATACTTTCCTTGGGCATAGGCTCAAAAAGATAACTCGCTTCGCTCAGACAGATTTGTTTGAGCCTATAAGGAAAATATGCAGAGAAAAGGATTTCTAATACATTTCCATAGGCGCATTCGCTTTTTCCATAGGGTGCAAACTGCCAGGGATAGGTGTGAAATATAGATGTTGGGAAGCAGGTAGTAGGATGAATGTTAGAATTAGATTTTCGAAGTACAGTGTTGTTAAATTCATAGGCCACTTGGATGTGATGCGTTATTTTCAAAAGGCAATTCGTCGGGCACAGATTAATGTAGCCTATAGCGCAGGCTTTAATCCTCATCAGATTATGTCCTTTGCTGCTCCTTTAGGAGTTGGATTAACCTCAGATGGAGAATACCTTGATATTGAGATTAATGCCATGTCAACTAAGGAGGAAATGATTGCTCAATTAAATCAGCAGATGAATGAAGGCTTCTTAGTTACAGGGTTTGAAGTATTGAAAGATCCTGAGCCTAATAAGAAGAAGGAAACTGCCATGGCCTTAGTAGCGGCAGCAGATTATCTGGTATCCTTAAAAGACGGATATGAATTTATGGGAAAAGATGAATTTAAAGATGCTTTTCTAAGATTTTATCAACAAGAGAGTATCGTGATTCGTAAGAAGACGAAGAAGAGTGAGAAGGATATGGACATCAAGCCATTTATCTATGATGTATGGTTTGAGGAGCGAGAAAAGGATCAATCAGGTCTTGTCCACGCCGACCGTTATGAGAATGGTGTCTGTGTAAGCATGCAGCTTGCAACAGGAAGCGTAATCAATGTGAAACCGGACCTAGTGATGGAAGCATTTTGTGCATATATTGGAAAAGAATTCAATCCATACGCCTTCCAATTACATCGTATGGAGACCTATGGAAATATTGCAGATACAGGGATGTCCATGGAGGAAATGATTGAAGCTGTGGCTTTAGGAAAAGAAATTAAGAGAGAGTTAAAACCATTACTTCAAATCGGAATATATGAATAGGAGCTGTGATTCGTGAGCAAAAAGCTGATTGTGAAAGAAATGAATCAAAAGATTGTTTCTGCCCTTTATGAAGAAGGCCAGATGATTCAGGTGAATGTAGATCCATTAGAGGATGTTTCATTATTAGGGAATATCTATGTGGGTAAGGTGAAAAACATCGTTAAAAATATCAATGCAGCCTTTGTTGAGATTGCAGACAAGCAGATGTGTTATCTATCGTTAGCAGAAGCAACGTCACCGATCTATGTTACCAAAGCGAATGATAAAATCTGTATTGGCGATGAATTCTTGATTCAGATCTCCAAAGAAGATGTGAAGACCAAAGCACCAGTATGCACGACCAATATCTCCTTTACCGGAAAATATATGGTATTAGTGCATAAGAAGGGGCGTTTAGGTATTTCTTCAAAGATCGAGGATGAAGGGGAGAGAAAACGACTAAAAAGAATAGTTTCACCTTACCTTTCCGATGATTATGGACTTGTCATAAGAACCAATGCACAAGAGGCGGAAGAAAGTTTAATTGTGGAGGAGCTTAAGAGTTTAGTTTCAGAATATCGACGGATTGTTGAACAAGGAATTTACCGTTCCCGCTTTTCATTGGTCTATCGAACACCGAGAGCTTATCTTTGTGCCATCCGTGACAGCTTCTCCAAAGACATCGAAGCCATCATTACCGATGACGTGAAACTCTTTGATCAGATGCAGGAATATCTAAGAATGAATCAACAAGAAGATCTTGATAAACTTAAGCTTTATGAAGATAAGTTGCTGCCAATGGACAAGTTATATAGCATCGAACATAAATTGTCCAATGCCTTAAGAGAAAAGGTATGGTTAGACTGTGGCGGCACCTTAATCATACAACCTACCGAAGCATTAATAGTCATTGATGTAAATACCGGGAAAGCTGTAAGCAAGAAAAAGCAGGTGCAGGAGACCTTCTTAAAGGTGAATTTAGAAGCAGCCAAAGAGATTGCGAAGCAGATTCGTCTTCGTAATTTATCTGGAATTATTATAGTTGATTTTATCGATATGGAAGCTGAAATGGATAAGAAGCTCTTGATGGATACCTTAGAGAGCTATTTAAGAGAAGATCCCATTAAAACCAACCTCGTGGATATGACTGCGTTAAATCTAGTAGAAATCACACGTAAGAAGGTGAGAAAGCCATTGCTAGAACAGATGAAGCAAGAGGAGTCATCTCATGATTAAGACCAATGCGATGCGATTGCTTGATCAGGCAGGTATCAGTTATCAGGCAATGGAATATGAAGTAGATGAAAATAATCTTGCTGGTACTCATGTTGCCCAGCAGATTGGACTTCCCTTAGAGCAGGTGTTTAAGACCTTGGTGGCAAAGGGAGAAAAGAACGGAATTATGGTTTTTTGCATTCCAGTAGATTGTGAGCTGGACTTAAAGAAAGCTGCAACTATAGTGAAAGATAAAAAGATTGATATGATTCATGTAAAGGATTTACTTGGACTTACTGGCTATATTCGTGGTGGTTGTTCTCCCGTAGGTATGAAGAAGAAATATAATACTTACATGGACGAAACGGCAATTCTCTTTGATGAGATTACCATTAGTGCCGGAGTAAGAGGCTGTCAGCTCTTGGTGGAACGAGAGAAATTAGTTCAATATCTGGATGCAACCCTATGTGATTTAACATAAGAAGATGAGAAAATGGTATATTCAGAACTTATTACAGACAAGTATGGTTTGTAGTAGGTCTGAGTATACCATTTTTATATATGGGTAAATCTTATAAATAGGCTTAGCTAACTTCTAGATTTCTATGACAGTAACAAGATCTCGATGACAGTATCAAGATCTCGATGACAGTAACAAGATCTCTATGAAAGTAACATGATTTTTATAACAGTAACTGACTATCATTCATGAATTTCGTCAATATGTGCCCAATAATACTTTGCTGGAAAGGTTTGACTTCCATCAAACTTACTGTATTCACCGTCTTTTATGTAACTTAATCCGCATTTTTCTATGACTTTACCTGATGCAATATTATCGACTGCGTGATTCGAGCTAAAATCTTTAGCTCCAAAATTGTCAAAAGCAAATTTCATCATACCTTTGGCTGCTTCCGTTGTTAATCCTAGATTCCAGTAGTCATATCGAATGTTATAGCCAAAATCCCAAGCTCCAGTTTCTTGATTGAAGCTAATGTCTCCAGAACCAATTAATAGATTATTTTCTTTTAATACGAAGCCAAAATGATAGCTTTCTGTTTCTGAGGAGAGACTGGCTAACCATTCTTTGACTTGCTCTACGCTTGTATAAGTAGGATAAGGCATGAATTTAGTGACTCTTTCATCACTAGCCCAGACAAATACAGCTTCTGAATCATGAATCGTAAGTGGTCTTAACAGTAATCGTTTTGTTTCAAGTATTGGAATCTGCATAGATTTTCCTCCCTTGTGGACTAAAATTAATAAGCTAATAATTATTTTGGCTATTATAGCTCATATTAGGTGTAGATGCAACTGTTTTAGTTTCATAGGAAATTCATCATAATTTCCTATGAAACTATGTACCAAGATGCACACGACCGGGTAAGGTATATTGTGTGTAGGGCAAACTGGACTGGTCAAAATATTTCAATCTGGACATTTTCGCAATGCCAGTTTTGCTATATGATGGTAACAAATATAAAGCGGAGGATTTACAATGAACAAGACAAAACCAAATAAAACCTTAATGTTATGCTTGACAGCGATGTTCATGGCACTTGCATGTCTTGCAACGATGCTGATTCAGATTCCAATCCCCCTAGGATATGCGAATTTAGGAAATTGTGTAATTTTTATTGCGGTTTTTTATTTTAATACAAAGTATGGTATTCTTGCAGGTAGTATAGGTGCAGCACTTGCTGACTTGCTGACTGGTTTTAATCAGTGGATTATACCAACGCTAATTATCAAAGCAGCCTTAGCTTTTACAGCAGCTTTGATCGGGAAAAAGAATCATAAGTTTAAGTTATTATCTGCTAGAACTATCCTTGCAGCTACCTTAGGAATGGTAGTTATGGTAGCTGGGTATACCTTGAGTGGTGCCTTACTCTATGGTTTAGCTGCAGGCCTTTCATCTGCACCAGGCTTAGCCCTAGAAGGAGTAGTAAACATCATAGCCTTCTTTATTCTTGGCTTAGCTATGAATAAAATTAAGATAATGGAGAATTTGTATGTCTCATAATCATCAGAAAAAGATAGCAATCATAAATGATATTTCAGGGTTTGGAAGATGTTCGGTAACTGTGGCATTACCAATTATCTCTTACCTTAGGCTACAATGCTGCCCGGTTCCAACCTCCATCTTTTCTAATCATACAGGGTATGACTCCTATTTCTTTGACGATTACACCAATCGTATGGAGAGTTATATCAAAGAATGGAAAAAACTTGATTTAAAATTCGATGCCATTAGCACAGGTTTTCTTGGTTCCAAGGAGCAGATCGCAATTGTAAAACAATTCATCAACGATTTTAAAAGCAATCGAACCCAAATCATTATTGATCCTGTGATGGGGGATGGAGGAAAACTATATTCCATTTTTAATGATGAAATGTGTCAGGAAATGAAGAGATTAGTTGAATGTGCAGATATTATTACACCTAATTTAACGGAGTGTTGTATCTTGACAGATACCCCTTATAAGGAAGAAAAGTGGAAGATGAAAGAACTGCTTGCGATGGCTGTAAAACTCAGTAATCAGGGGCCAAATAAGGTGGTTATTACCGGAATACGTCAGGGTGAATATATAGCAAACCTTGTTTATGAAAGGGGAAAGGAATATAAGCTTCTTCGTACGCACCGTGTTGGAACAGAGCGTTCTGGAACAGGGGATGTATTCTCAGCAATTATTGCAGCGGATGCAGTCAATGGGGTTGCGTTTGATAAAAGTGTAAAGAAAGCATCCAATTTTATCAAGAAATGCATCTTGCGATCCATTGAGTTAGAGATACCAAAAGCAGACGGTGTTTGTTTTGAGGAATTATTACATTCGCTGTCGATAGATTAAAGGATAGCTATATTAAGACGGATTCTGTTTTGGAACTGAATACAGAAGGGGAGAAGGTAGTATTATGAAACAAAGAAGTATGACAATCTTATATAGAGTAGGTAATAACTTATATGTGAATTTAACCAATCGTTGTCCATGTGCATGTACCTTTTGTTTGCGTTCCTTAAGAGATGAGATGCAGGAATCTGAAAGCTTATGGTTGGAACATGAGCCTAGCGTGAAAGAAGTAATGGAAGAATTCAATAAGTTTAATTTGAATCAATATGAAGAAGTTGTCTTCTGCGGATTTGGTGAACCAACAGAGCGTCTTGATGACTTAATAGAACTTGCGAAATTTGTGAAAGCTGTTTATCATAAACCAACAAGATTGAATACCAATGGTTTGTCTGATCTGATGTATGGGAAAGATACGGCACCTTTATTTGCAGGAGTAATCGATACAATATCTATTAGTTTAAATACCCCAAACCCAGAGAAACATTTGGAATTAACTCGGAGTAAATATGGCATCCAAAGCTTTGATGCAGTGATTAACTTTGCAAAGAATTCCACGAAGTATGTTAACAAGGTGATATTGACTAGCGTAGCAACCACCTTATCGGAAGATGAGGAAGTACAGTGCCAGGCAATCTGTGATCGGATTGGTGCGACTTATCGAGTTCGTCCTTGGGTAGATTAACTGATTACATATACATATGTATGAAGACAAGAAGATACTTAAGCTTTGCTATGACAATGGTATTTACAAAAGGCCATATAGATTTTAATTGACTTAATTTTCAAATCCCTTATAATGGAATTAATATACTGAAAAATCCAATAAATGTTCTTGGGAGGGGTTATGAAGAAGTCAGCATTACTTATTCTAATACTTATGTTATGTACAGGCAGCTTTGTCTCTGTGAAAGCAGCCGAATCAGGAAAAACGTCCAATGAATCAACAGAATCTTCCAAGGGAAAGGAAGGAGATTTCTACTTTGCATATTTTGATGTTAATACTCAAAATAACATTAAAGCAGCAATTCCAGGCTTGGTGTTACGTTTCTATGGGACTATTGAGTCAATCAACCCTGCTGATTTAACTGATCTCGTATTAACTAGAGACGGTGTAAAGGTTAATAACTCTATTAGCTATAATAATAAAGTAGTAAACTTTACGTGGGGTTACGAAGAAGTAACCGATGTCTACTTTAGTTTTAAGACGAATAATCGGAAGACTGGAAATTACGGGCTGACAGGGAAATATAAAGGAGAAAGCTTTCAGGTATATAACAAATTCGTGGAAACTCCAATCAACAAAAATCCTGCATTGGCTAAGAATCTAATTTCGGTTTACTGGAGTTATAGCAGGGATGAAAACAATAATATAACATCTGTGAATGAAGTAGGATTTGAATTTAAAGGCAGACAGAATACATTCTATCCATCGAATTTGAAAGATTTAGTACTCACCTTAGATGGGAAGGAAATACCATTTTCTTTCTCCCAGTTTATTTCCCGTTATTTTGAAGCAAATCAAGATAATACTGGTGATACCAGTTATCATTTGATATTAAAAAAAGCCTTAACCAAACCTGGTACTTATTGCCTTACTGGTAAATATCGAGGAAAAGTTTTTAAGACCGATGAGATTATCATACCAGCCGAAGAGGACAGCAGCGATAGTAACAGCTCAAAAAAAGGTGATTTCTATTTAGCATATATGGATAGTGTTGTAATAGATAATAGAATTGCATCGATAAAAGGCTTATACGTACGATTCTATGGAGATATCGAGTCAATCAAATTGTCTGACTTTACAGACATTAAATTGAAGAAAGATGGAGTTACTGTTAAGACGGATACGATACTGTATCCTGGAGCAGGACAATTTCAATATGGCAATGAGGATGTTACAGATTTTTATATCCAATTTGAGAATGAGATTGTGGAACCTGGATATTATACATTAACTGGAAAGTATAAAGGGAAGACATTTGATGCCGGTACTGTAACGATTGAAGCTGAGCTAAGTGACCTTCCTGCAGCATCTAAAGATTTGGTAGAGGTATCCTGGAGTTATCTTACTGATGATCAACACAATCCAGTAAAGACAAATGAAGTGAGTTTTACTTTCCTAGGATTACAAAATCAATTCAAACGATCCGATCTCACTGATCTTAAGCTGACACGTGATGGAAAAAACATATCTTTTGAGTTGTTAGAGAGAGCCATTCGCTACTATGAAGCAACTGGTAGTAACACTGGTAATACCAGATTTCATTTATTCCTTAAGGAAGATTTGTCTAAAGCAGGTACTTATTGTTTCAGTGGAAAATACCAAGGGAAAGCCTTTACTTCGATTGAGTTGACGATAATAAACTAGATAAACTCGGTTTTCGATTTTCATTATTTCAGTAGATAACTCATTTGGATAACTTTTTATTGACAATTTTTTTATGATGTGCTATCATACTACAGTATGCCGCACAACGAGGTTCAAGTTCTGTTCATTTTTATAGGATGAGAGTATTCTCTCTCTTAAGTTAGTAATCAGACACCACAGTTGGCGAGTAATGATAATAGGAGGTGCCATATGTACGCAATTATTGCAACAGGTGGTAAACAGTACAAAGTAGCCGAAGGCGATATCATTAAAGTAGAAAAGCTTGGTGTAGAAGCTGGAGCAAGCGTATCTTTTGATCAGGTTCTTGTTGTAAACAACGGCGAGTTAAAAGTAGGAAATCCTACAGTTGCAGGTGCAACAGTAACAGCAAGCGTTGTTGAAGAAGGAAAGAACAAAAAAGTTATTGTTTACAGATATAAGAGAAAGTCTGGATATCACAAGAAGAACGGACACAGACAGTCTTATACCAAGGTTAAGATTGAAAAAATCAACGCTTAATTTCGTTGATAAGAGGTTGATATGATTAAAGTATCAATTCATTGGAATAATAATGGTCAGATGATTGGATTTCGATGCTCAGGTCATGCAGGATTTGCTGAACGTGGATCTGATATTGTATGCGCCGCAGTATCTGCACTTACCATTACGACCATGAATTCTATAGAGCAATTCACTTCAGATACCTTTGATTTTCAAGAGGACGAAGAGAGCGGTTTCATGGATTTCAAAATTGTCTCATCTTTAAGTGAACGGTCAGAGTTATTATTAGCTTCGTTACTGTTAGGTCTTCAAGGAATTGAAGAGGGATATGGACAAGATTTTATTAAGATTACTAAAAAGAAATAAGTGTTTATTTCTTATCCAATTATATAAGGAGGTGTAGGTCATGTTAAAGATGAACCTTCAATTTTTCGCTCATAAAAAGGGTGTTGGTTCTACTAAGAACGGTAGAGATTCTGAGTCCAAGAGACTTGGTGCTAAGAGAGCTGATGGTCAGTTGGTATTAGCTGGTAACATTCTTTATAGACAGCGTGGTACTAAGATTCACCCAGGCGTTAACGTTGGACGTGGTGGTGATGATACATTATTTGCTTTAGTAGACGGTGTTCTTAAGTTCGAAAGAAAGGGTAGAGACAAGAAACAAGCTAGTGTTTACCCAGTAGAAGCAAAATAGTA
>JAEYWQ010000405.1 GCA_023428885.1 Bacillota bacterium | reverse complement strand
AGGAAAACGAGCAATAATCATCTTTTCACATAATTATATTTAATTGGTTAACCAACTAGGGATGTTTCTTTTTGAAACATCCCTTTTTAATCAATATGTGCTAAGCACACTTTTGTTATATCATAGGAAATTTCGATAAATTTCCTATGATATAAAAAAAGTGTGCTTAGCACATATTGATTAAAAGGGATGTTTCAAAAAGAAACATCCCTAGTTGGTTAACCAATTAAATATAATTATGTGAAAAGATGATTATTGCTCGTTTTCCTTCGTTCTTTTACCCATAGTGACAGCAAACCCGAACATCATAATAGCTAACCCGATCATATATATAACAACTTCGTTAGCTGTACCAGTTTGAGGTAATACTTCTGGAGTTCCCTGTGGTAGTTGATCCTCTGTAATATCTTCCTCTTCTGACTGCTCTTCCTGATCTGGTGTTCCCTCTGGAATCTCAGTATCTTCAATATCTTCAACCACATCTTGAGGTTCTGGAGTTGGGGTTACTATAGGTGAAGGAGTGACTGTTGGTGTAGGAGTATATACAAGTGTATCTTCTTTATCGACAACAACTGGATCTACTTTTGCTTTAGCTGTAGCAGCCAGTTCATCCGCAATTCTTTGAGCTTCGGTATAATCCTCAGTAGCTGCTTTAGCATATCCTTTTGCCTTACTATAATTTACATCAGCCTCATTAAATGCTAACTGTGCTGCATCTAATTCTAACTTAGCTGCAACTAACTGTGAGGCTAAATTTGTCAACTTAGCAGCTTCAACAAGTTTTCTTGCAGCATCTAAATCAGTTTGTGCTTTTACAAGTACATCTGCAGCTATTGCTAATTCTTCATAAGCTGTAGCAGCTTCAAGTTTCTTTTTCGCTGCTTCGTTGGCAAGTCTAGCTGCCTCTACCTTATCAATAGCCGTTTCGATGATCGCTTTTCTTTCTTCAGCTTCTTTTAAGTTCGCTGCATTTGAAGCTAATATACCTTCAAGTTCTTTCTTATTGAACTTATCAGCTCTGATAATGTTCCACAATTTGTTTAAGAAACCATCAGATAAACCAGTCTCTATACTTACTTCAATTGATATAGCTTGTATAATTGCAGAAAATTCACCCCAGGAGCTACCAAAGATGCTGGAAACTTTTCCTTTTGCAGCCGCAGCGTTATATAGACGTAACATATAATCCGCATCATTATATAAATTTGAAGCATCATTAACTTTAGCTTGTGCATCTGTTAGTAATGCTGCTCTATCAGTATCAGCATTTTCTATGTATGTAATAAATTCTAGTTTCTTTACCTCTAAATCAGTGCGAACTGTTACCGTAGACTCATATTCTTTATTTGCTACAGTATAAGCATCATTGGCTTTTTTTGCTTTTTCATTCTCAGCTTCAATTGAGGAATTGGCTTTGCTGATTTCTTTATCTTTCTTGCTGATAGCCTCGTTTTTTGCGTCAATATCATCTTCTTTATCATTAATAGCACTCAGTTTAGCATAGTACGCTTGGGCTTTTTTAGCAGGCCATATGTAATCATACCAACTCATGGAAGCCTCCAGTGTGCTCAGCTCATTCTTAAGATTACTTAGCTCTTGATTCAATGATACTAAATCCTGGTTTAGCTTATCCTTTTCTGTATTTAATTGTACAATTTCAGCTTTCTTTTTTGCTTCATTCTCTGCAGCAGCCTGTTTGGCTTCCTCAGCTTTTGCTAGCTTATCTTCCATTACCTTTTTCTTAGCTTCTTCTTCTTTCTTCGCTGCATCGATCTGTCTGTTTCCAGCTGCTGCCTGAGCTACGCTAGCGGCTGTAGCTGCTGCCAAATTAGCATCCTGAGCAGCTTTATCTGCTGCAGCACAGGCTTCATTTGCCGTATTAGCTATCACTTTTGCATTCTCATAAGCTGTAGCTGCTGCTTTTACGGCTTCTTCTAAAGCTGTAATATCAAAGCCAGGTAAGTTATTATTATATTCCTCTACTATGGCATCATACTGAGCTTTTAAGTTCTCATATGCTTTTGCTGCTTCATCGACCTTAGCAAATGCTTCATCGCGTGCTGCTTGTGCAATCAAAGCACTGTTATTCGCTTCATCAGCCGCTAACTTAGCATCTTCAGCTGCTTTCTTAGCTGTAGCAGCGAGAGCTTCTAATTCTGCTTTAGTTGCTGTTTCTGTGTTAGCCAGAGCAGCTGTTTGTGCTTGGCTTAATGCGTCATGTGCCTTGTCAGCAGCATCTTTCGCATTTGTAGCAGCATCTGCAATTATAGCTGCCTGGGAAGCCACCTCAGCATTTGCGTCTGCTATTGTAGCGTTAAGCCCTGGTAATTGATCGCTGATATCTTTGATTTTATCGTTTGTATCAGCGGTACTCTTATCAATAACAATCGCTGTTTGAGATGCTACGGTAACATCATCCACTAACTGATCAATTGCTTCTTGTGCTTGCTTAGCAATCTCTCCATTTAACAGATCCAATGCAGCTTTATCTGCTTCTGGGTCTACTGTAATCGCTGAATCTGTAACTGTAACAGCAAGTTCGTTAAATCTAGCATCAACTACTGCCTCACGTGCATAGTCTAATGCTTTTTGTGCTTCCGAGTTTGCCTTAGTAACCTCATCGTTGGCTTTTGCAGCCGCTTGGTATGCAGCATCAGCATCTGCAACTGCATCTTTTACATCACTTGTTAACTGAGACTGTAATTTGGTCTCTTTATCTACACCTAAAGTACTTGCTTTGGCAGAGTTAACATTGCTTATACTCATTGATAATGTCAAAATAGAACATAAACTGAAAGCTATAACCTTCTTCATTTTTCTCATAATTATATATCTCCTTAGCTTATTTTCGGTGATAAAAAGCCTTCGCTTTTTAATGCTTACTTTTGATACGAGGTAAGCTCCCTATTTTCAGCCTCGTTTTTCGAGGAAAACGTGGTTAACCTACTTGGTGATATAGGACCAAGCTCCTGTTTTCAGCCTCGCTTTTCTTTATTGGTTAGCGGGGTTAACCTCTCTGTCTATCTAGGGTTCAGAGTCCTGTTTTCAGCCTCGCTTTTCTTTGCTGGTTAGCGTGGTTAACCAGAACGAACTATTCCTAGCCCGATACATTAACAATGGTAATGCATAGAATGTTAATCTTACACTTGCTTATCATCCCACATAATTACCAATATTAAATTATCAAGGTTCGCCAACAAATATATTATTATCAGGTGCTTAAGTACTTTCACCTATAATAACCTAGAAAAAAAGAAACGTTGAATGCAAAAGTAAATTCCGGTACAGCATAAACACTGGATTGTGCACGACTAAATTCTAGTTTTACTACTTAACAATTATCATCTTCTGGTTTATAATGATATAAATTACAGGTCGAAAATCA
>JAEYWQ010000396.1 GCA_023428885.1 Bacillota bacterium | reverse complement strand
CTTTCATATATATTCGCATCTTTTTAATTCCACTATAACCTAAATTATTTCTTTAGAATATTTGTTTACAGGTGTTATTTCATTCTTTGAAAACATTTATCTAAATACATTTATTATCATTTACTGATTTGACTAAAATTTGCAGACTTTCTAAAACTTGCTCTCTTTTGTTTTCTGGAATAGTACTAAATATACTGGAGTAATACTCCTGCATACTTTCTTCTATGTTTTTAAAAACCTCAGTCCCCTTATCCGTTAATTTAATTGAAATATAACGCCTGTTTTCTGAATCAATATCTCTTGCCACTAAATCTATACCAACTAGATTATTGATTGTTCTGCTCATCGTACTTTTATCCAAACTCAATAAATCTGCAAGTTCAATCAATGACATATTTTGAGCTCTTCCAATCTCTACTATTGCATGACATTGTGAAATAGTTACACCACAACATGAAGCATCACTTTTTTCAAGAATACCTAAATTTCGCACCAATAATCGCAATAGTTCTCTTAAAACATCACTTCCTTGATTAATATACAGTCATCTCCTTACTAATTTTTAACATTATAACACGCAACTGTTGTAATATGCAACTATAAATCAAAGTTTTTTGAAGTGTACATCATTCTTTGTTATTTCAACGCCTTCATCAAAAGCTAGGTACCCCGCAGTACGACAGTCCCACCTAGAAGCTGCTCTGTTCCAAAGCTTACCTCGGTAATATCCTAATCCAGAGCCTTCCCTAATACCATCATTAAGATTTCTGATCTAATACTATCCTTGATCATCAAAGTTACACTTCCCTTCCCATAGGATTCTTCTTCCTATTTTACACAACATGTTCTTTTCTGCGTCCATATCTCACATAGGAATTCTTCATTTATCATATGTACATATACCAAATACTATTGCTCCCTTTAAATATATCCTGCAAGTCTAAGATAATGATTAGCAATAAACTCTGGTGTTTCTTTTACACCATTCTTTATCCACCATTTCACGCTTTCGGCAAAACTTCCGACCATATAGTTTAAAGCAAAAGCCGTTGGCACATCAGGCCGCATACAGTCAGGATAGCGCACAAAGATTTCTGTAAGGTACTCCTTAAAATACCTTAAAAAAAGATCACTACTGTCCCCTGACAATATGCCAAGGATATTCCCCCTATTATCCTTCAAATGATATAGAAGATGCGTCAGCTTCTCTTCTAACCCATGATCCGATTTCGAAAAATCATGGGATCCTTCCGAGTGCAGTTCATGAGAAAAAATATGTTCAAAAATATCCGTACACATTTCTTTCAATAAAATGTCCTTTGTTTCAAAATGCGCATAAAAGGTTGTTCTTCCCACATTTGCTTCATCAATGATTTCCAGTACCGTGATATTATTTTTCTTTTGCTCGGCTTATCAAACACAAGTGCAGCCAATGCGTCTCTGCTCAATAATTTTGAAATCGTTGCAACAGCCATCATTGCCCTGATGGGTTTCAAAGAACAGGTTTCACCTCGTTTATGGTTGGGAATTCTGTTTGTAACACTTTCCTGTATGACCCTGTCCTTTGAGGACTTAGGCAGCCTACAGTTTTCAAGCGGCAGCCTGTTTGTGCTTTTCGCAGCCTCTTGCTGGGGCTTAGAAAATAACTGCACCAGAAAAATCTCATCCAAAGATCCCCTCCAGATTGTTCTTCTAAAGGGCATTTTCTCTGGCAGTGCTTCCTTGATCATTGGTCTTTGCCTTGGAGAAAGAGTATCAGCACTCTGGAGCATCCCCCTTGTATTATTGCTTGGCTTCCTTGCATATGGATTAAGCATATACTTTTATGTGTATGCCCAAAGGATACTTGGTGCCTCAAGAACAAGTGCCTATTATGCGATTGCCCCTTATATTGGTGCATTTTTCTCTCTTATGGTTTTCCAAACTGTCCCTGGCGTAATGTATTTTATTGCTCTTGCTTTCATGCTACTTGGTGCATGGTTATCTTCCCAGGATACAGCACTTAGAGAAATGTTCACAAAAAGAAAACATGAGCGACATCCATAGTAGATATGCTTATTTAATTTGATAACCTTTCTATGTACACCATTGATCGATAAATTTTTCAGGTCTTTCGGAAAAATCTTTTTTCATATGATAACTATAGGTCAGTGTTATAGTTTTTCGTTTGAATAACAGATAATACTATTCCCATCTCCAAAGGGATGTTGCTTATCTACTCCTCCAAACCATTCATAGTCTTTATCACCTTCACCATTGGTTTTTATTAAATCAGCAACACCATCTCTTAATTCCACCATCAAAGAAATATTGTCAAATCCTTGAGCGTGCCCATGTAAAATATAATCAGCGTCTTTTGTAATATACATAATTTTATCAAGGTTATTCAAGAATTCTTTTAACTTTAGACTTTCATTAAGCTGCATCCAAAGTCCATGGTTAATACCATCTCCCGTAAACAGAATTCGATCCTCTCTCAGTAAAAGGCAGATACTTCCAGGCGTATGTCCAGGTAAAGAAATAACATCAAGTGTCAGTCCACCAAGATCAATAATATCACCATCCTTTATAGGTTTAAACGGCGGCATGCTTAAGTTGCGTTCCTTACACAATTTATCGAACACAGGAAACAACATATGTTCTTTAGCAATCATACTGTCCTCAAGGTTCATATAGGCCTCGTCAAAATATACATTGCCAAATATATGGTCACAGTGGCCATGAGTATTTACAACCATAATAGGCAAATCTGTCAAGCTATGAACTACATCATACACATTCTCATATCCGTTCATTGTATCAATCACTAAAGCCTTTTTGCGTCCTACAAGCAAATAACCAGTAGATTCGCCACCATCATCCATCAGATATAGATGATCATTCAATCGTTTAACTTTAATTCTTTCAAACATTTAACTTTCCTCCTACAAACTTTCCTTAGTTGTATAACGCATGTTTTCCAAACTAAATAAAAGTACCTTAACTACTCATTATTCATTCTGACGTTCTCCATCACCGAAATACCTTGCCAATGAGTTTGTCCCTTACTTTGTAACCATTCAAATAGTCTTTAACACTCATGGTTTTATGACCTGCTGGTTTGATTGTTGTTAAGATTATTTCTCCATCCGATACCTTAACACCGATTCCATCCTTATAAAGCTTAACGATTTCTCCATTTGCTTTTTCATGATAAATCTCATAACCTATCGTAGCATCATATATTTTAATCTCGTCATCCTCTAATATGGCATAAGATACTGGCCATGGATTAAGTCCTCTTATTTGGTTGAAAACATCGATTTTACTTTTATTAAAATCAACATGTTCTTCTTCTCTTGTTATATTATAAGCGAATGTTACATCTTCTTCCTTTTGGACGATTCTATTTGCTTGTCCACTTATGATATCAGGTAAAGTTTCCATTAATAGCTCTGCACCTAATGTACTTAATTTATCATGCAAGCTACCGACATTATCTGATATGTCGATATCAATGCTTTTTTGGCTTATGATATCACCATCATCCATTTTTTGACCCATATGCATTATAGTGATCCCGGTTGTGCTATACCCATATATAATAGCTTTGTGAATAGGTGCTCCTCCCCTTAATTTAGGAAGAAGGGATGCATGAACATTAATACAACCATATTTAGGATAATTTAAGAGCTCCTTTGGCAGAAACTGACCATAGGCACAAGTTATAATGATATCAGGATTTAAGTCGATGATAGCTTGATATTCCTCTCTTAATTTCATTGGTTGTAGTACTCTTATAT
>JAEYWQ010000372.1 GCA_023428885.1 Bacillota bacterium | reverse complement strand
ATACCCACCACATTAGAAGCAGAGGTTGCCCAAATAAGCTATATATAGATATGCATGTTATGGTAGAACCAGACTTAAGTATTGAGGAGTCACATAGTCTGGTTCATCGGATTGAATCTACAATTAAAGAGAAAGTAAATGATAGCGCACAGGTGATCGCTCATGTGGAGCCATATGATCCTGACCCTAATCATGATGACAAAATTGATTAGTTCTTTTCCTTATCCAATATAATTCACAACTTTATAAGGAGTTCTATAGTATATACTAGTAATACGCACACCTGTTTTTGGTGTACTTGCATGGATTACTTTACCATTGCCGATATAAAGAGCAACATGATCAATTCTACCTTTTGTTGCATAGAACACTAAATCACCTTTTTTAATCTTTTTTACTGAAATTGATTTTCCACCAGTTGCCTGGGAACGAGAAGTTCTTGATATTGAAATTCCATAACTTTTATATATTGACTGCGTAAAGCCAGAACAATCTACACCTCTGGTTAAGCTTGTACCTCCCCAAACGTAGGGAATTCCTTTGAATTTCAATGCATAATTTACAAGTTTTGTTCGAAGATCAGTTTTATTCGTACTTTTTTGTATCGTAGTCGATGCTGCTAGGGTTTTGTGTGCGCTTGTAGCCGTGGCAGCATGGGCATCCAATTGCATACTTTGAAACGTTAAAAAGCCAATCATTAAATATGTAAAAATCTTTCTCATCTAAACCTCCAAAATCAACTATGTGTTACAAAATTATTAAATATGTTACGAAAGTATTATAACATTAAATGATGGAGATGTCTTTGGAAATGGGTGGATGGGAGAATTATACATGAAAATGTAACATGATTCGGTATTGTTTTGGTGTAATTCCCGTTTGTTTTTTAAATTGTCTGCTATAATAGGTACTATCGTTAAATCCACACTTATAAGCTACATTAGCGATCGTCAGATCGCTGTTTTTTAAAAGCGAATAAGAATATTGGATTCGATGACGAATGATATATGCATTGGGGGAGGAATTATATACATTGTGAAAAATTCTTGTAAAGTGTCTTACAGACATATTTGCCTGCTTGGCTAAATCCACAATGGAAAGTGGTTCGGTAAGGTGATTTTCAATATAAGCAAGAGGAATTGCTATCTTAAGCGTAAGATCATGATTTTCCATATCTACATGATAGGCACGAGATAGTTTCACCACAAGATCTAAGAAATTAGCATAGAGTGTAGTTTTCCAACCATCTTCTTTGGCATTGTATTCTTGTATCATAGAAGCAATCATATTATGAATGATCTCAAAGCGAGAAGGGGATAGCTGTAAGCGGTTAGTGAACTTTAAATGAGTTGTATAATCTTTTCCTTTGAGAAATGGTTCAATGACAAATAGGGCATGAAAACCTGCTGATTTGGTAATATCATAATCAGAATGCAGGAGATTTGTAAGGCGGTACATAATATTACAAATCTTGAAGTCCTGAGGATTTTCATAAGCGTGTGCAATCTTGTCTCCGATTACAAACATATCACCTTTTTTGATCTGATATTTCTCGTCATTAACCACATGTGTTGCAGTACCGTTCAAGACGATGGTAAGTTCATAAAAATCAGCATGGGTATGTAAAGACAGGTTATCTTCATGCTGGCCGTATTGTATAAAAAAAGGAAACTCTGTATTTAGGATAAAATCATTGAGATGGTAAGTTTTCATTGTTACTCCTTCTTAATAAATGTCTGATTTGTCCGATGATATGACCAAATTGTTATGGATGCACTTACATTTACTCTATATAATAATACGTATAACTAGTTAATACAAGTGAAGAATAAGAAAGGACATAAGGGAAGAAAATGAAATATACAAATCCAGTAATTCGAGGTTTTTATCCAGACCCAAGTATCTGCTATGCCAATGGTTATTACTATGTTGTATGTAGCAGCTTTCAGTATTTTCCAGGATTACCAGTTCTAAAGAGTAAGAACCTGGTGGATTGGACGCAGGTCTGCCATTGCTTGACAAGAAAAAGTCAACTAGATCTAACAGAAGTAGTTGCTTCTGCAGGATTATTTGCTCCAACCATTCGTTATCAGGAAGGAAGATTTTATGTAGTAGTTACCAATACTAGTGGGTTGGGTAATTTCTATGTATATACGGATGATATTGAATCTGGTGAGTGGTCAGAACCTATCGTGGTAAATCGTTCCGGTATTGATCCATCCTTGTTATTTGATGGGGATAAAACTTACTTTATGAGTAACGGTCAGGACGATGATGGGGTTCATGGAATTTCGGTATGCGAGATTAATATTGAAACAGGGGAAGTTCTAACAAAAAGTAAATGTATCTCTCAGGGGACAGGTGGTCGCTATATTGAAGCACCTCATCTATATCATATTGGTGATTATTATTATCTCCTTGTTGCAGAAGGTGGAACGGAATATGGACATATGGAGTGTTTATTAAGAAGTAAAGATATCTATGGACCATATGAAAGCTGTCCGAATAATCCTATTCTTACTAACCGTAATTTAGGTGGTTACTTTATTCAAGGGTCTGGACATGCAGACATCGTTGAAGATGAAAAGGGTCAGTGGTGGATGGTTCACCTGGCTTATCGACAGATTCATCGTTGGAGACCATTCCATCATCTAGGTAGAGAAGTATATTTAGTACCTATCTATTGGACCGAGGATGGATGGTTAAAGGTTGGCACGGATGGTACCTGTAGAGCAGCTTATGAAGTGGAGGATGGAAGTTGTATCGCATATCATGAAGCAGAGTATCCTACTTACCATTGGAAAATTAAAAAGGATGAAGTTTGCTACGTAAGATGTCCTGATTACGATAACTATCGTTTTGTTTCAGACCATCAGTTCATGCTTAAGGGTACTTCTGCTACATTAAATTCTAAGGGTAATGTAACATTTGTTGGTATGAGACAACCAGAATTTCAGTGTATTGCCAAAGCAGGGATTGATACAACAACCATGGTTAGGGGGCAAGAGGCAGGTATTAGCGTTTATATGGACGAAGGTAGCCATTATGATCTTGTAGTTAGGAAGGAAGTTGATTATTGCCGTGTTTCAGGTATTGCATATCTAAGCCATATGCCTATTCTTATGAAGGAACTTAGAACAAAGGATACTGAAGTTATTCTAAAGATAGAAGGAGAAGCTCAAACTTATTCCTTCTTTGCACAAAATGAAGAAGGAAATATGGAGCAGTTAGGTAGTGCAGAAAGCAAGTATCTGTCCAGTGAAGTAGCAGAAGGCTTTACAGGTGTACTTCTTGCAGCTTATTGTGTGGCAAATGAAAACAAGGAAAGTGGGTTTGTAAGTTTTACAACATACTCAAACGAATAAGTGAAATATAAAGATCTTAGGTATGAACACAGTCCTTCTTTACTGTTTGCATGAAGTGCTTGGCCTTACAAAGTTTATTGAGAAATTAATTACAGTCATACTTGCAATATACCAAGGGGATGGGGGAAGTGACACATGAAGTGTGAAACTCACTCTGTCACCCTTGGCACAATAAGAATTACCTATGAATTTAATAGCTTTTACTTGAAACTAATTTGCTATATTAATAGGTCTTTTCTGAGATGTTTTTCAATGCCCATTCTGCATTATCCTGAAGTTTAGGTTCCACGGAGATATCACCTAAAGAAACCATTCCTACCAAATTATTATTTTCAACAATTGGCAATCTACGAATCTGTCGTTCGCTCATCAATTTGGCTACTTGATGAACTTCCATATCACAGGTACCAACCACAGGATTGGAGGTCATAATGTCATAAACCTTTTGACAACTTGTATCATGGTTTTGAGCAACGGAACGAACTGCGATATCTCGGTCGGTGACAATACCTATAATTTTGTTGTTATCACAGATTGGAATAGAACCTACATCATATTGTTTCATCAATTGAGCTGCTTTTTCTACGGAGTCATCAGCTTTTAAACATGCAACATCACAAGTCATAATGTCTTTTACAATCATAGTTTTCCTCCTATTGGTTATGAATGTTTTGTTATCACGTATAGCTTGTCCATGAATTTATATTTTATGTTTGGAAACAATTTGTCCAATACCATTCCTCGCAACAAGTGTCCAGCAATTCATTGCTGGACACTTAAAATGTATAAATTTAATTTTGTTCGAAAATTAAATAAAATCAAATTAAACTTTTCCTGTAAAAGTTAGATAGAGTAATAATGCATTCAGGCTGAGAATTACGCTGGTGAGAATGTAGCCAACAATATTTGTGATACGTTTATTAACAAATACACCCATGTATTTCTCTTTTCTTGTGATTTGTAGCATAGGGATGATTGCCAATGGTAGAGCAAAACTTAAGATCACCTGGCTAATCACTAAAGCTTTCATTGGATTGATTCCAAGAGCAATTGTAATCATAGCAGGAGCCATTGTTATGAATCGCCGCAGGTTAACTGGAATTTCTAAACCCACAAACCCTTTCATAATTGTTTGACCAGCCATGGTTCCTACTGCGGAAGAGGATAGACCTGAGGCTAAGAGAGCAATTCCAAATACGCTGCTAGACAGACTTCCTAATAAGGGCTCTAATGATTTATGTGCCTCTTCAATTGTGTCCACCACAACATTATGTTTAAAAAATACTGCCGCAGATACGATAACCATTGCTGCATTCACTATAAAAGCTAGATTCATAGCAATTACAATATCTAACCTCTCCATTCTTAGGTGGCGTTTCTTTTCCTCCATCGAACTTCCTTGATTTCTACTCTGAACAAGTTGAGAATGTAAGTAGATGACATGCGGCATAACAGTCGCACCTAGCATACCGACTGCGATTAAGACTGCTTCACCATTCGAAAGAGATGGAACTAAGGTATGAAAAGCAACTTCCTCCCATGCAGGCTTAGCTAGGAAGAGTTCCAGCCCATAGGCGACACCGATGACTAAAACTAGGATGGAAATAACAGCTTCAATTACCCTCTGACCGTATTTTTCAAGATAGACAATTAAAAAGGTAATAATACCTGTTAATAAGCCTGCATATACCATGGGGATGCGAAAGAGGAGATAAAAACCTAGTGTTCCACCCAGGAACTCAGCTAAGTCAGTGGCCATGGCTGCCAATTCTGCAAAGGTCCACAAGAACCAGTTGGTTTTACGTCGAAATATTTTACCACACATCTCAGGTAAATTATGTCCAGTAGCAATTCCTAATTTTGCTGACATCGACTGTAAGAAAATAGCCATAAGATTACTCCAGAGAATTACCCACAATAGGGAATAATTGAAGACAGATCCACCATTAATATTGGTAGCAAAGTTACCTGGGTCAATATATGCAACGCTTACTACGAAGGCTGGACCAAGAAATCTCAGACACTGTCTGATCTTTCCTGATGTAGTAAAGGGCATTCTGACGAAGGTAGGAGGGGCTAATTCGCTGTATAATACCGAATTTGCATGAAGCTTAGATTTCTTACTCAAGTATAACTCCTCTCTATCTAGCTTAGACGTTTGAATCACTCAAAGTTAGTCTAGACTAACTAAATTCACCTAATCTAATATATGAGAGGGTAAAACTTATGTTACTGATGAAAGGTTTTCCTAATAAAAGTCAAAAAGATAGATATTATACAGAGGTCTATTCATGGAAAGGTGAGAACTGTTCAAATTTCTCCAGGATATCGGGGTTTAGTTCGATAAACCGATTAAAATCGAAGAATCGTTGTAATGTGGTGATCGTAATCACATGTTCTATTAATTCTGTCTCATGAAGTAAATCTTCCTTATTACAGAAGCTCTTTAAAAACATCTCAATGATATTATGTCTCTTAAGAAGATAACTTCCAATTTCTTTTCCATTCTCGGTTAATATGATAATTCCATATCTCTTATAATCCAAGAAGCCTAATTTGGTAAGTTTTTGTACCATTTTGCTAGCAGAAGGAGCGGTAACATTCAATAAGTCTGATAAGACATTAATACGAATATATCCTTCTACCAGGCTGCATCGATATATCATCTCAAGATAATCTTCCATGGCTGATGTAAGTAATTTTCTTTTCTGATTTAATAATTGATAACCACGGACTGTATAAAATTTCTCGATTTCATCCATTTTATCACGACCTTTATTAGTTTGGTAATGCCTCTTAAATATATATATTCCTAATACTTATTTTTTAGGTTTAAAATAGGTACATGGGGTAATTTATGGATAAGTAGTTGATTTTCTGGTGAAATAGGATAAGATGAAAGGATAGATGTTTATAGCAATGTTTCGTATGCTTTTACACGAATTTGGAGGAAGATTATGTGGATCTTGTTTGCATATGGTTCTGCGTTTTTTGCAGGAATTACAGCAATTATAGCGAAGAAAGGGATTAAAAACGTTGATTCTAATGTTGCTACCGCAGTACGAACCATCGTGATCCTTATATTTTCATGGCTTATGGTATTTATAGTAGGATCTCAAAACACGATTGGAACAATACAGAGTAAGACATTACTGTTTTTGATATTATCAGGTTTTGCAACCGGTGCTTCCTGGTTATGCTATTTTAGAGCCTTGCAACTGGGAGATGTTACGAAGGTTACACCTATTGATAAGTCAAGCACTATTATGACAATGATACTAGCACTTATTATTCTTGGGGAATCCATTACGGTACTTAAAATTATTAGTATGATTGCAATTGGGCTTGGTACATATCTTATGATACAGCAGAAGCCTGCTGGGCAGAAATCTACTGAGGAGAAATCAGCTGAGCAAAAACCGGGTGAGAAAAAATTTAAAGAGAATCATGAGATAAAACTGAATAAGAAAAACAGTTGGTTCTTCTATGCTATGCTATCTGCTGTCTTTGCTAGCCTTACCTCTGTACTTGGGAAAATAGGAATTCAAGACATTGAATCGAATTTAGGGACTGCAATACGAACAGTTGTTGTTCTTATTATGGCTTGGCTTGTAGTCTTTGCGTTCCGCAAGCAGAAAGAAGTGAGAAGTATAGATAAAAGCAGTGCAATTTATTTATGTTTGTCTGGGTTAACCACAGGGCTTTCCTGGTTGTGTTACTATAAGGCATTGCAAAAGGGTGATGCTAGTATTGTGGTACCAATCGATAAGTTAAGTATTCTAGTGACGGTTTTGTTTTCATATATCTTCTTGAAGGAAGGAATACGTAAGATCGCAGTACTTGGGTTACTGATCTTGGTTGGAGGAACATTATTGCTATTAGTAAAGTAAAGTAAAGTAAAGTAAAGAATGCAAGTTCAAGGTTCATACCTTTCTTTATCAGAGGTTAAGGCAATGGGTGGTAAGGTAACTTATTATGCTAGGTCAGGGATGGAAATTTATGTGTAACATATTGTCGGATTTTTAGTGGAATGGTAAAATATATCAGAAATGCTAGAATATGAAATTGCATAAGGAGAAGAAGGATATGAAAAAAATGATACTTGAAATAACCACGCTTTTGACGATGTGTCTGTTTTTTAGTGCTTGTAAAATAGGATCCATCGAAAGTTCAGTAGAAAGTACGCCCTTAAGTCAACAGGAGGGCACGATAGAGCCAACAATAGCAACTACAGCTACAATTACAGCTACAATTGAAACTGTTGAACCTGCTTTGATCGTAGGTGAAAATCCTTTCTTTTTCAAAGATGTTAACCAGCCAGTGATTTATCGCGGACTTCTCTCATTTGATTCTGATATACTAAATGAAATTGTTTCCTTGCAGATCAAATATCTTGCTGATTTACAATATGGGAAGTTATACGAATTGAAGTTATACGGTGTGGATGAGATTCCAGAAGATAGACGATCACTCGGTTATTTTTATGTTCAAGAAGATAGAATACATAAATTTGATCCAACAAAAGAAAATCTCGATCTACTTAAGACATCAAAGGAACTACCAGAAGATAGTGTTATAGTGTGCCAAGAAGAGGAAATCAAAGATAGTTTAGGAGAGAATGAGTCAGGATGGCACCATTATCTTGAAGTAGATGGTGATAAGAGAGTATATCATTCTTATAATAATCTAGTTTCTACTGGATATTATGAAACGTTTACCTGGGAACTGGGTAAAGGGTTAGTAGATTATCGTAGTGGATATGCTGCCGAGCGTGATGCCATAGAACTAGAGCTTTTACAAGCAATATCTGTTATTCAGAAAGATTGGGCGAGCGCGCAAAGTGATAGTATCTTAAAAGAAAAACCAGAATATAAAGAGTATATGAAGTATACCTATGAACTAGGAGAAGCCTATATCACGGTATATGAAGGGCCAAATACTGATCGAGAAGACTGGGCCAACTACTCTGCGGATATTTGGGTATATACGAAAGACTGGATTGCTCAGGTTGAAGACAATACCTGGCTGCTTCCAGCTAAATATGAAGTTGGATGGATTGGTGATAAGGAGTATTTTCGATATGATTTAAGCTATGTAACGGAAAGTACAACGGTATTCTTAATGCTTGATGATGAAAATAAACTTCATAGGATTTCTTTACCAGGGGAACTTTATGAAGTGAAAGGTGAAGATATCACGGTAGTAAGTTCTTCCTACGATATGCTATATACGAAGTCAGATCAAATACTCTCTGGTCATACCTGGAAACCACAATATTATTATTATGATAATTATGATGTCCATGCATATGCTGCTGTGGAAATAAGCAATGAGGAATTTAATCAATACGTTGGAAGCCAAGAAATCTTAGACCAGCTGAAGTCAAAATATAGTAATCAAGATAGTAAATTAAGCATATCATTCCTGAAACGAGAGAATGGGCTAATCCATATTAAACTTAATGTGGAATCTACAGATAGTATTATTTTCTATTATGAAACATATCAAATTCAGGAGGATCAATCTCTTGTCGAAATCAGCAGTGGTGAAGGAACCTATGCTCCATTACCTAAAGAAGTTGTAATAAAGTAAAAGAGAAGCTACAAAATCATGGTATTTTGTAGCTTCTCTTTTTATATGACTACTTTATCTAATGTAACTCGACCTTAGTATACTCAACCCCTAGATACTTACAAAACTCTATCATAGCTAACTCTACCGCATCAAGTAACTCCTTTGTAATGGAAACTCCAGGTTCCCACCACCAATGTTTGATGGTAAATGGGGTGTTTTTCTTAGCCTTATCTGGTTCAAACCTAGCTACTAACTGATTGCCATAGAGTACCGGCAGCACATAATAACCATATTTACGCTTGTCAACAGGAGTATAAACCTCCCACCGATACTCAAAGTCAAATATCTGTTTCACCATTTCCCGATCCCAGAGCATATTATCCAAAGGAGCAAGAAATTTCACAAGGCTTTGCTGGCTTGCGTTATTAAGTAGAGCAACATCTTTCTTACACATGTAAAAGGGTGATTTGATGTCTTCTACTTTAAGCAGTATAATTTCGCCTACTTCTAATAAACGCTGCAGAATCGTCTCTCTTTTGCTTTTATCAGAGATATAATGGCCCTGCCATGCACCACCATTTTTATCCCATATCATCCCAACGCTGCCAATTCGACGCTTTATGTACCAGGAAAGGAATTCATCTTCGCTTTGAAATGGGTCCTTTGTATTGATAGTAGGAGCTAATACCTTACTTGTATAATCATATATTTTCTGAGTTCCAGTTTTATTAACGACACACAACTCACCAATGGAATAAAGATAGTCTAAAGCAGCACTGGATAGTTTCTTGTGTCCCCAACGACTGACATATGATTGACCTATAGAGATATCCTTTGAACTGATAGCACCATGTTGATTGATGAAATCTCGTACCTCATCTAATATCTCAAGAGCTTCTAGTTGGTTACGATAAGTTAAGGTACTTTTTGTAGCCAATCCGGTAGCTTCACGGATCCTTTCAAACTTTGGAAAATCTTTTGATAAATAAATACACATTTCTTTATCAAAACCATCAATGAGCTGATGATCTGAGTATAACAGAGTATGTAACATCTCTGGTTTATAATCTTGAATTCTTGCTTGTAATACCAAATCTGCATTTCTACCAACCACATTTAGAGGGTCATATTGAATACTACCTACTTTGGTAAAGAAGTCTATCATGCCTTCATAACCACTATAACTCTGGCTAGCAGTTAAATTATGATAATTAACGAGATATTGACGTGCGTCTTTCTTGGATATTATTATTGGATTCATATTCTTCTCTTTCTAAAGGGGATATTTATTCCGTATAGTTTGTTACATGTAAATTATGTATTAAGATCGTTGCTATGTTGCGTTTCGATTCTTCCGTAATAGTTGTTCAAAGCGAAGTCTCTCAAAGGAACATAACCTAGCTTGTTTAGTACCTTAATCCGCTTGGTCGCCATATCGATCGCTTTGGTAACAATCCATTCCACACCGAATTCTTGATAGAAATGTAAGTTCGCTAATTGAAGAATTGCAGTTAAGATTTCTTCAGTCTCATATTTGCTCATCACGTCAATACGAAGAACACCGTGAACGCCATAATAGGCTGCAGCCCCTCGGTTAAACATCTCAATGCTACCGATAATATCCTGGGTTTTATTCAAGATGATTGTCATACGGACAAATTGCTTGGTTTTATAGCAGATTTCCCATACCTTAATAGCTTCCTGCATGCCTTCTAGACTTGAGTTATAAAAGGTATTACCATTACAGTTATCAGTGTTAAAGAGAGGAAGAGCTAATTCATCGGAATAGCAATTAAGAAGTTCTAAGGCGTCGTCTTGCTTGATCAGACGTAAGGTGACTGTATTGTTTTGAAATGTGGGACATTTGTCATAGATTTTATACATGGAAATTCTCCTTTTTGTAGCTGTTTTTGACCTTCAAAATACCATTAGCAAAAGGCTTAGTACCACAATTATACATTAATTAGGTTGAATATACTATAGAGATTTGCATTCTTTTCTATCGATTCTCTCAAATGAATTGACAAAGTATTACAGTACTTATATAATAGAAATATAGTAATAAACATGAAAGAGTGAAGTCGTCATAGGCTTCTAATGGTGTTAAACACATGAGTGCGTCCCTAAGATGGATCAAATTCGAATCAATTATGATTGCAATTTTACCGGTTAACGGGAGAGGTGCGTCCATTTTTAAAGATTCGAGCTGCAAAGATCCAATTAGAGACCGGTGATAACATCTATGTGTTATAAGAGAAGATAAAGGCTTTCTTAGATTAACAATAGTATCCCAAGGCTAATTGGCCTTGGGATTTTTGCGTTTTAATACTTTCTAATCAGGATCAGGGTGTGGAGGACGCGTTGCAGCTCAAGATTGAAATCATCTGCAGAGCAGATAGTTTTATGTTAAGAGAGGAACTGATTATGATAGAATGTAGTGTAAATGAATTAAGTAAATCCTATGGTGGTAATAGCTTATTTGAGAAGATTTCTTTTCGGTTAGCGACGGGTGAACGTGTTGGGTTAATTGGCCATAATGGTTGTGGTAAAACAACTCTGATGAAAATAATGATGGGTTTAGAAGGCTCAGATTTTGGTAGCATTAGTCTACGAAAAGGTGCAAGACTTGGATATCTAGAACAGATTCCAAAGTTTAATGAAGCAGTGACTACGTATGATGTTTTACTTCAAGCCTTTGAAAAGACGATTGAATTAAAAGAAAAAATGGAAGAAATGGAAGAAAAACTAAGCTACCAAGAAGGGAAAGAGCTAGAGTTGACCATGGAGCAATATGGTCGATGCATGGATGAGTTCGAGCGTTGGGATGGGTATCAGATGGAAACAAAGATTAATATGGTCTGCCAAGGCTTGAATATATCAAAGGAGATGCAGGCTATGAGCTTTGAAGCTTTAAGCGGAGGAGAGAAGACTCGTATTCTCTTAGGGCGCTTGCTCTTAGAAGCTCCAGATATCCTTTTGTTAGATGAGCCTTCCAATCACTTGGATTTAGAATCCATTCAATGGTTAGAAAACTTTCTTATGGATTATAAAGGAACCGTATTTTTAATTTCACACGATCGCTATTTTTTAGATCGGGTAGTTACAAAGATATATGAATTAAGCAAAACAGAAATGATAATCTATCAAGGAAATTATAGTTTTTACGTGGTAGAAAAAGAAGCACGGTATCTAGAAGATTGTAGGAGATACGAAAATCAGCAAAAGCAGATAAATCGTATGAAAGAACAGATACATCGTTACCGTGTATGGGGAGCCATGAGAGACAGTGAGGTGATGTATAAACGGGCGAAGGAGTTAGAGAAACGCCTAGAGAGGATTTCAATACTTGATAAGCCTGTCTTAGAGAATGATAGAATTCAATTAGATGCTACGATTGAGAAAAGAACTGGAAAGCAAGTTATCATAGGGGAGGATATAAAAAAGGCCTATGGTGATAAAACGTTAATTCAGCATGGAGACTTTATCATCCATTATCAAGATAGTGTATGTCTCATGGGGCCAAATGGATGTGGAAAAACCACCTTGTTAAAGATGATCCTAGGTGAAGTCGATTGTGATGGTGGGAAGGTAAGACTTGGCTCAGAAGTAAAGATAGGCTATCTACCTCAGTACGTAGTATTTGAGGATGAAGAGAAAACCTTGGTGGAGTACTTTTCCTATGAACATGAGATAAGTCAGGGGCTAGCACGAGGAGTATTGGCCAAATTACTATTTAATCAGGATAACGTGAACAAACAGCTCAAAACCTTATCCGGTGGGGAGAAAAGCCGTCTTAAATTATGCTCTTTAATGTATGAAAAGGTGAATGTTCTTTTGCTTGATGAGCCAACGAATCACTTAGACATTGCATCTCGAGAAGAATTGGAGGAGGCATTAATGGGGTTTGAAGGAACCTTATTCTTTGTATCTCATGATCGTTATTTTATTGAAAAGGTTGCCAATAAAATCATGCGTATCGAAGAGGGGCAATTAAAGCTTTATCCCTTTGGTTATCAAGTTTTCCTAGAGGAAGAACAAAAGAGAATCATGCAGAATGGTCCAAGGATTCATGAACCTGTGCAAAAGAAATGAAGTCTGGAAAAAAGGATTTAAACCCTAAGAAAACAAGAGTAGAATTTGTTTTTGATAGTCTAAGCATTGAAGCTGAAATTGAACGGTTAGAACAAGAACTAAGTGAGATAACAATCGAGATAGATAAGGCTAACTCTTGGAATACAAGGCTTGAAAGTCTAGTGAAGAATAAAGAACGGATACAACTTCAGATCGAATCACTCTACAGACAGTGGGAGTGTATATTACAAGATTAGAGCTTTTACTGTAATTTCAATAAAGTTATGACCTTGTATAGAACAGATTCGATTCATTTGGAATATGATAGAGTGAGATCATAAGAAAAATGGTGAATATGGACATAAATTCAAGTTATAATTTCGTAAGAAAAACTAGTAATCAGGAGAGTAATATCATAGGAGCATGGATACGAGGCGGACAATTAGCAGCAGACATTAACGGTATTGTAACTTTCCAAGAGGATAATGGAGGAACCCTGGTCACAGCAACAATCTACGGACTTCCTGACTTTAAACCAGCCCAAAATGGGAAGGCACCGATTGGCCCCTTTGGCTTCCATATCCATGAACATGGAAACTGTAACCCGGGTGATTTAAACTCATCCTTTGCATTAGCAGGAGGACATTGGAACCCGACGAATCAGCCACATGGCAATCATGCAGGTGATTTACCTGTTCTTTTCTCAAATCATGGTTATAGTCAGATGACCTTTTTTACGGATAAATTTCAGCCAGAAGACGTCCTTGGAAAGGCAGTGATAATACACCAGAATCCAGATGATTTTCGGACTCAACCAGCAGGAGATTCTGGCGAAAGGCTTGCCTGTGGTATCGTTGAATATATTCCGTTCATGTAGTAATTTATATTTAGTAAACTAGCTCCACAAAGATAATTATGCAGCTCCTCTTGATAGATCATGATCCATCTATCAGTAGGAGCTGTATTTTAACTGTTCAGTTTTGGTGTACGATCGTTTCGATTTTATATATATCGTTTTTAACGGTAAGTAGAAGGGGTACATCCTATTTGCTTTTTAAATTGTTTCGAAAAATGAAATATATTATCATATCCAACTTTTAGAGCAACTTCACTAATGGTATGGCTTTGCGAACTAATTAAAAATTTGGCCATATTCATTCGTTCAGATAGGAGATCTTTCTTCGGACTGATATGAAATATGCCGGTATAAATATGACTAAACCTAGATGGACTAAGATCCAAGAGTTTCGCCATATCATTAATAGTCCAAGGTTTTTCCAACTGTGATAAAATCACAGATCGGGCTTTACGAAAGCGACGCTCTAGATCAGAATATCCTTGACTGTTTTCTTTATGATAGTTATCTCTGGAGAGATGTATAAACATCTCTTTGATCAGAATATCTACCATTTGCTCGTAGTTTTTATCCTTCATGAGATATTCACGCTCAATCACCTGGATTCTCTTATGCAGCTTGCTAATATTCGTTAACTGAAAGGGCTTATTCATAGGTAGCTTTAGCTCAAGCCAAAGTGGTTCGATATCTTCCCCAATAAAATGTATCCAGTCATTATCAAAACCAGTAAAAGGATGGTGATAATACTGGGGATGGTGTGGAGTATATAGTATAGCCGTACCACTATCATAGTGTTTTAGCTCAGAGTCTTCCACAATATAAATATCAGACAAGAATAATAGAAAAAGATAATTGCTAGAACCAAAGGGCCTGTCAATCACAAAGGAAGGGGATTCTTTGTAATGACAGCCAATATAATCAATCGATAGCATATCAACCTCCAGCAGAAAATGACAAATTTACAGCCGCTTATCACATTTTGATATGACAAGTACATTGCTATAATTTGTATTATAAAGTGAATTCCAGTATGTGTCAATGAAATCGGGAATAACTAAACTAATACTAATTATAGGATGGAGGATCAAGTAAATGAAATACGTAATTAATGCAGCAAAGAAAAAAGCAAGAATTGATAAAAATATCTATGGTAATTTTTCAGAACATCTAGGCAGGTGTATCTATGAGGGGCTCTATGTTGGAGAAGACTCTGAGATCGAGAACATTCAAGGAATGCGTAAAGATGTGTTAGAAGCCTTAAAAGCGATTAAGTTACCAGTGCTTCGATGGCCAGGCGGATGTTTTGCTGACGAATATCATTGGAAAGACGGTATTGGTCCAAAGGAAAACCGCAAGAAGATGATTAATACTCATTGGGGTGGGGTTATTGAAGATAACAGCTTTGGAACCCATGAATTCCTCACTCTTTGTGAATTAATTGGCTGCGAGCCCTATATTTGTGGTAATGTTGGAAGTGGCACAGTACAAGAGATGAGTGAATGGGTAGAGTATATGACCTTTACCGGTGTATCACCTATGGCTCAATTACGTGAAAGTAATGGTAGAAAAGAGCCATGGCAGGTTAAGTATTTCGGTGTTGGTAATGAGAATTGGGGCTGTGGTGGTAATATGCGTCCTGAATACTATGCTGACTTGTACAGACGTTTTTCAACCTATGTGAGAAACTATGGAGATAATAAAATCTTTAAAATAGCTTGTGGACCGAATTCGAATGATTATAACTGGACAGAAGTTCTCATGAAGAATGCTGGGCAGTTTATGGATGGTTTATCTTTACACTACTATACATTACCTAATGACTCTTGGCAGGAAAAAGGCCCAGCTACTGGTTTTGATACAGAATCATATTATAAAACATTGAAAAAAACCTTATATATGGAGGAATTGATTACAAAGCACAGTGCAATCATGGATCAATATGATTCTGAAAAACGAGTGGCTCTTATGGTAGATGAATGGGGCACCTGGTATGAC
>JAEYWQ010000304.1 GCA_023428885.1 Bacillota bacterium | reverse complement strand
TATTGGCATTACCATTATTATGTTAATGGTTTCAGATAATATACTCTGGTTAATGCAAACACCAAAAGAATCCTATCAGCAGGCAAGGGACTACCTTGATATTACAATGTTGGGTACGGTATTTATTTTTGGATATAATGCATTTTCTGCTATTCTGAGAGCTTTTGGTGATAGTAGGAGACCGTTAATTTTCGTATCCATAACATGCGTAATTAATATCGGTTTGGATCTGTTGCTTGTTGGAGTATATGGCATGGCAGCAGAGGGTGCAGCAATCGCAACTGTTATTTCACAGGCCATAAGCATGATACTTTGTATTATTACCTTAGTTAGAAGTGATTTCGTATTTGATTTTAAACTTAGATCATTTAAATTCCTAAAAAAACACTTCATTACAATTATACGGGTAGGTATACCGATCTCAATCCAGAACGTAATTGTGAATTTTTCATTTCTCGTGCTTACCACCATTGCTAATAGTATGGGTGTAAATGCATCTGCAGCTGTTGGTATTGTCGGTAAATATAACAGTTTTGCGATATTACCGGCTATTGCAGTTGGCTCTTCAGTTTCTGCAATGGTTGCGCAGAATATGGGGGCAGGAGCAATTGATCGAGCCAAAAAGACATTCTATACCGGTTTTGCACTTGCTTCTTCAATTACCTTTGTAGTATTTATTATTACACAGACTTTCCCTAAACAGATCTTATCTGTTTTTGATGATGATCCGAATACGATCCTTGCCGGGGTAGAGTATATGAGGACTTTTTCTTTCGATTACCTGATTGTACCTGCGACATTCTGCTTGAATGGCCTTGTAACTGGTTCAGGACATACAATTATATCATCAATATGCGGAATTCTGTCATCAATTGGCTTCCGTGTCCCGATAGCTGTAGTATTTGGAATAGTAATGCAAAAAGGACTGGGGGGATTGGGCTTAGCAGCGCCTATCGCCAGTTTAGCTTCAGGTTTAATTCTATTGATTTATTATGTTTCAGGAAAATGGAAAAAGAATATGGTTATCAAAAACGGGTGACATGTTGCCTCAGACGCACATCAATAATGATCACTTGAGCCATGTGGAAACCGTGGTAGTGATGTCGAAAAAGTAATACGTCTAGTTTTACCCTTTGATATGTGTTAATAAAAATATATCGAAGGGTATTTTTATATCAATATGGTATGCTATTGTAAAAGTGCATAATTTTTCTAGAGAAATAAAAGAAATATAGAAAAAAAGTAGTTTTTATGTTAAATTTATAGTAAGCATTTACAATATGGGAGATGAGAAGATTTGAAAATAGCGATTTGTGACGATGATTTACAGGAGATTAATCATATTACATCATTGATTGATAGATACAAGTCAGAAAGTAAAACACCGATTGTATATAAGACCTTTCAAAGTGCTACGGAGCTGATCTCCAATGTGAGCAGCGGAGATTGCAGTATTTTATTCTTGGATATCTTGATGCCTGGTATCAACGGAATGCAGGCTGCTCATGAGATTCGGGCATATGATTCAGATGTAAAAATAGTGTTCCTTACTTCTTCACCAGAATTTGCAGTGGAGAGCTACGAAGTTAAAGCTTATGATTATATCCTCAAGCCAGTTTCAAAGGACAAGCTTTTTTCTGTTTTGAATGCAGTGAATACAAGGGAGCAAAAATCTCTGGAGGGTCTAACAGTTAAAACCCAGTGGGGAATGGCACGTATCTTGTTCTCAAGGATAGCTTTTGTGGAGATTATGAATAAAAAGTTATACTTTTATCTTGTGAATGGCTGTGTGCAAGAGGTAACTTCTTCTCTCGCGGCTTTTGAGGAAGAGCTGCTCGCTCGCTCTGAGTTTATTAAGGTACATCGCTCTTATATCGTGAATCTTTGGCAGGTGGGGGAGCTTAGGGCTAAGGAGCTTATTACATATGCAGGAAAAAAGGTACCGATTTCCCGCTTGCTTTATAGTAAGGTACGGGACGCCTATATGAAGCATCTGTTCTTGGATTCAGAAAAGTAAGAATCAGTAACAACTGGATAATATACAAAAGAAGGGATTTGGTGATTAGAATGAATGTTATGATACAAGAAGTCTCGATAGAGCAAAAAACGGTATTAAGTAATCTACTAGAACTATATATATATGATTTTACAGAGTTTGGTCCATATGATGTTGGCTCAGATGGCTTATATGGTTATAAGAATTTAGATTCCTATTGGACAGAGGAAGGACGACATCCTTTCCTGTTTTATGTTGATGGTAAAATTGCGGGATTTGTACTAATACGACGCTATTTTGTAGATACTCTCGATGATTACACCTATTCCATTGCAGAATTCTTCGTAATGAAGAAATATCGAGGACAAGGAGTAGGAAAGAAGGTGGCTTTCCATATGTTTCACATGTTTCCAGGATTATGGGAAGTTGCACAAATGAATAATAACATAACCGCTCAGATTTTCTGGAGGAGTGTGATAAATGAGTTTACCCAGGGAAATTTTGAGGAAATTCAAAAAGAGAATTGGAATGGACCAATCCAAAGATTTAGAACGAACTTAACGTAATCATTTCATTCAGATAATCATATATAATAGTAATAAATCAAATGAGGGTAAAGCTTGGATATTAACTGCGAAGATATTATAATTAGTGAAGAATACACAGATTTTATTGCAGATTTTACGCTACTTACGAGTGAAGAACTATCCAATAGAGGTATTTGCTATATACCAATTGATTCAATCCTTACAGCAGTTTATATACCTAGAGCAATGGTACCATCAAGATCACTTGATGTTCTTGGATATAAGGCATTTGTGCGCATACTTGGGTTACTAGATATACGCAGTTTGGAAGATTCGGGTGTGATACGACTTCGTAATATTCCAGAATTGAATTTGCGTGGGAACCAAGTATTAGTAGGGATTGTAGATACAGGTATCGACTATACCCACAAAGCGTTTATTAAGGCTGATGGAACGACAAAGATTGTATCAATATGGGACCAGACAATACTTCAAGGGAATCCTCCTGAGGGGTTACTATTTGGGACAGAATATACGAGAGATGATATTAACGCTGCACTTTCTAGTGATGATCCCAGATCGATTGTTCCAAGCAATGATGATATCGGGCATGGTACGTTTTTAGCTGGTGTTGCAGCCGGTAATGAAGATAGTGAAAATCAATTCTCTGGAGTTGTACCAGATGCTGAACTAGTTGTGGTTAAATTAAAACCTGCCAAGAATATAATAAGAGATTTTTATATGATTCCTCACGATGCTATCTGTTATCAAGAGAATGATATTATGCTGGGGGTAAAGTATTTATTAGATACAGCAAAGAAATACGGTCGACCACTCTCCATATGTATTGGTCTTGGAACCTCTCAGGGATCTCACGACGATGAGGGCTCATTAAGTACTTATCTATCTTCAGTTGCACAATTGCATGGGACATCGGTCTGCATTGCTGCGGGAAATGAAGGTATCAGTAGACATCACTTTGAAAGTATTATGCCAGCAGAAGTAGATAATGAAACTGTTGAGTTAAATGTAGGACCGAATGAAGCAGGAGTTTATCTTGAAATATGGGGCGATAGTCCAAATACTTTTGGAATCGATTTGACTTCACCTACTGGTGAATATATGCCTATGATTGCACCTAGAATTAGTGAGAGAAGAGAAGTCAGCTTTATCTTTGTAGAAACACGAATATATATATATTTTTTATTAGTTGGTTCCAGATCTGGAGCCCAGCTGGTTATCATCCGATTTCAAACTCCTTCCGAAGGTATCTGGCGTATTGGAATTTACAAAAGAAATAGAACACTTCCTTTACATTTTAATATATGGTTACCGATCAATCAATTTATTGGTGCGGACACATACTTTATAAGACCCACTCCATACACGACTCTAACTTCACCAGGCAACGTATCCTTACCTGTAGTAGTGACTGCATATGATAATGTCAACGATAGTTTATATTTAAATGCAAGTAGGGGATTTACTAGGACAGGAAATTTCTCCCCATCCTTGGCTGCTCCGGGCGTTAATATCTTAGGTCCATCAAGTGGAAACAATTATATAACCATGAGCGGTACCAGTGTGGCAACAGCCCATACGACAGGAATAGCTGCTATGCTATTAGAATGGGGTGTTGTTAGAGGCAATGTCGAGCTTATGGATGGAACTGATATTAAAAACTTCTTAATACGGGGGGCTAGAAGAGAACTGGGTACAATATATCCAAATAGGGATTGGGGTTTCGGAATACTGGATGTGTTTGGTGTGTTTGATAATTTAAGAGGCAATATATAATAGTAAGATAATATCGGTATATAGAAAAAAACCTTCAATCTTAGCATGTGATTGGAGGGTTTTTCTTTATTAGTAACATTATAATACATTTATAAATTAGCTGTAAATTAGAGTAAAGTTTGTATTCCATTTTGTAGAAAGTACAATTAACGGAGGTTTAAGATGAAAGTAGCGAAACAGATATCACTAAATGCAATAAAGCTAGGAGATGGATTTACCGAAAAGTATCAGAAGTTGGTAAAGGAAACGGTGATACCATACCAGTATGATGTATTATGTGATCGAGTGGAAGGGGCGGATAAAAGCCATGTAATAAAAAATTTTATCAACGCCGGAAAAGCATTAAGGGGAGAGGAAAATGACGGTTTCTATGGTATGGTATTTCAAGATAGTGATGCTGCCAAATGGTTAGAAGCGGTCGCGTATTCTTTGAGTATTTTTCCGGATCCAGAATTAGAAAGTATTGCAGATCAATTGATTGATGTGATTGCTCAGGCTCAGGATGAGGATGGTTATTTAAATACATATTATACAATCAAGGATAGGGAGAAACGCTTTCAGAATCTGCTAGAAGGTCATGAGTTATATTGCTCCGGTCATATGATGGAAGCTGCTTGTGCCTACTATGAGACGACCAGAAAGGATAAGCTGCTTAAGGTCATGCTGAAGAATATGGAACACATCTATCATAGGTTTATCACTGAAGGGGCAGCAGGTTATCCAGGGCATCCAGAGATTGAATTAGCATTAATGAAGATGTATCGAGTTACAGGTGAAGTTCATTGCCTTGAACTAGCTGAACACTTTATCAATGTGAGGGGGAAGAATCCATACTATTACGAGGAGGAAATAAAAAAAAGGGAGTGGTCGGTATGGGGAAATGATGCGTCCAATCATGAGTATCAGCAATCGAATATGCCACTTCGACAACTTTCAGACGCCACTGGGCATGCTGTACGCGCTGTTTATCTGTATACAGGGATGGCAGATGTTGCTTCTGAAAAGGGAGACAAGGATTTGTTTATGGCCTGTGAGCGATTATGGCAGAGCATCACAGAAAGACGCATGTACTTAACGGGTGGTATCGGATCTACAGTGCTTGGGGAAGCCTTTAGCGTTGACTATGATTTGCCAGGGGATACCGCTTATGCAGAAACTTGTGCTTCCATTGGTTTGATGTTTTTCGCTTCTAGAATGTTAGAGATGGATGTAGATAGAAAGTATGCAGATGTTATGGAAAAGGCATTCTATAATACGGTTCTTGCTGGAATGCAATTAGATGGTAAGAAGTTCTTTTATGTAAATCCTTTGGAAGTAGTTCCGGGAATCTCCGGCAAATCTCCTACACATCGTCATAATCTACCAGAGCGTCCACAGTGGTATACCTGTGCATGTTGCCCACCAAATGTAGCAAGGTTGATATCCTCTATTGGAACGTATTCCTACTCAGAAAATGAGGATACTGTGTATTGTCATTTATTTACCGATGGAGAGATAAACTTCCAGAATGGATTGCGACTTCAGTCTAACACAAATTATCCAAATGAATTACAAATCACTTATCATATTTTAGAAGGAAACAAGACAATTGCAATTCGAATACCTGCATGGAGTAAAGATTATACCCTAAAGCTAAATGGTACTCCAGTAAATGTTACTCCGGTGAAGGGTTATGTGTACTTCTCTGTATGTGCAAGGGATGAGGTTTCCCTTTTATTATATGAGAAACCGTATTATGTCTATGCCTCTACTAAAGTCCCTCGGTTAACTGCCTGCGCTGCTGTGTGCAGAGGTCCTCTGGTTTATTGCTTTGAAGGTGTGGATAATGAGGGGGATGTTCTATCTTTGCTACTAAAGAAGAACGGTAACTTAGAAGCCTTAGGTTATGACGCCACAAAACTTGGCGGTACAGTTGATATCGCGGTGGATGCAGTCAGATTACTAGCAGAAAACTCTCTTTATTTCACGGAGGAACCAAAGGAAGTTCCTTGTAGAGCTATTGCTATCCCCTATTATGCATGGGGTAACCGCGGTGAAAATCAGATGAGAGTCTGGTTAAACAGAAGTTAATGTAAGATACCAACTTAACTCTTTCTATTTTACATTGGTTAGATTAATACCTGAACTTAAATTAATTATGAATGAATATGTGTTAGGTATTTAGTAAATGATATTCTATTAGTAATTAAGTAGTGGAGGTATTTATGCTTTTAATTCAAAATGGAATCATATATACAATGGCTGGGGATGTATTAGATTCAGGGAGCATATTAATTGCAGACGATAAAATTATTGAAATAGGGAAGGAGATTAAAAGTAAACTACATTCAGAGGATACTGTTATTGATGCGACTGGAATGTGGGTTTTGCCGGGTTTAATTGATGCCCATTGTCACATAGGTATCACTGAAGAGAAGAAAGGGATGGAAGGTGATGATTGTAACGAAGCAACCTCTCCAGTAACACCATATTTAAGGGCTATCGATGCAGTCAATACATTGGATCCAGCATTTCATAATGCCTTACAAGCAGGAATTACATCAGTATTGACTGGACCAGGTAGTACCAATGTGGTAGGAGGTCAATTTGTATTTATGAAAACTCATGGAAGAGTTATTGAAAAAATGACGCTTCTAGCACCTGCAGCCATGAAAGTATCCTTTGGAGAAAATCCTAAGACTGCATTTAAAGAAATGAATATGGCACCGACCACAAGAATGTCAATAGCCGCCTTACTTCGTAAGGAGTTATTTCAAGCTGTACAGTATAAGAAAAAGAAAGAACATGCGATGGATGAAGAGGAAGACTTTGAAGAGGACTTTGAGTTAGAGCCATGGATTCCTGTTCTGAACAAAGAGATACCTTTAAAGACTCATGTTCATCGAGTCGACGATATACTAACAGCCATAAGAATCGCGAAAGAATTTGAGGTTAATATGACATTAGATCATTGTACAGAGGGGCATATTATTGCAGAGGAAATTAAGGAAAGTGGCTTCGATGCTCTTTTAGGCCCTGATTTAGCGTCAAGGAATAAATTAGAAGTACAAAATGCAGATTTTAAAACTGCTGGGGTGTTAGCGAAGGCTGGTGTCAGGGTTGCAATCATAACAGATCACCCTGTAACCCTGATTCAATACTTACCGATATACGCAG
>JAEYWQ010000242.1 GCA_023428885.1 Bacillota bacterium | reverse complement strand
TTATACTACTCGTCCACTTCGTAACAATGAGCTAGATGGAGTAGAATATCACTTTGTAACGGAGGAGGAGCTAGAAGATTTGAAAAGTAAGGGTACTATCATTGAACAACGCTCTTACTATACGGTTAGCGGTTTATGGCACTATTTTACGGTCCATGACGGTCAGTTTGATAATGAGAATGCTAACTATATTTTAATTGGTACCTTAGAACAATATGAGAAGATTCGAAATTATTTCGGTGAAGAAAGAGTTCTTCCGATTTATATAGAGGTAGATGCAGCGCTTCGTCTGATTCGATCTATAGAAAGAGAACAAGAGCAGGTAAATCCTAAGTATGCAGAGATTTGTCGTAGATTTCTTGCGGATGAAGAAGACTTTTCTGAGGAGAATTTGAAACGCTTAGGTATTGAGAAACGTTATAATAACGAAAATTTGGATGCTTGTGTTGAGATGATTAAGACAGATATCATGTATGCTTTGAAATAATACTGTAAATTCGTGTATAGTCTATGGTATAATAAGGTTATGTTTACGTAAGTAAAACCCGAGAACTTCTGGGCGTAGAAGTGTTTTTTAGGCACTTTATGTGCATAATTGATATAGTGAAGCCTAAAGACTAAGCTAAAACTAACGTGAATAGAGGGAGGCGAGATTCATGGAGATTAAGGTAAATCAAGCACAACCAATCAATCAGGTAGAACAAAAAGCAGCAGTTGCTAACACAGATGGTTCGTTTAAGTTTACATTAATCAGTAACATTGAGCAACAGGACTTACAAGCGCGCTTAAATGTACTAATAGAAGATATCGCTACTCAGGGAAAACGTATCACAAAGCATATGGATGTTGTCGATATGAGAAGATATCGAGAATTAATTAAGGAATTTATGAATGAGATTGTCAACCATTCCCATAAATTCACCAGGCAGAACTTTTTAGATAAACGTGGTCGCCATCGTGTCTACGGGATGATCAAGTTAATTGATAAAAATCTTGATGAGCTGGCGCTGGAACTGCTTAGAGATGAGAAGGATCCCATCGCTATCTTAAATAAGATTGATGAGATTCGTGGTTTGCTTTTGGATTTATTGGCATAATCAAACTGTAACTAGAAAGGGCAGGTTTTCAATGAATACTTTTGCACATGTAGTTGGTCATGAGGAAATTGTTAAGCACCTTCAGAGTGCAATACAAATGAATAAGATATCTCATGCCTATATCTTTGCAGGGGAAGATGGTATAGGTAAAAACTTTGTTGCAGACATTTTTGCGACAACAATTCAATGTGAATTAAAAGAGGACAACCCTTGTACCCTTTGTAAGTCTTGCCTGCAATCAGCTTCCGGGAATCAACCAGATATCAAACGAGTACTTCATGAAAAAGCAAGCATTGGTGTGGATGATATACGACTTCAGATTAATAATGATATTGGTGTGAAACCCTATGCCAGTCCCTATAAGATATATATTCTTGATGAGGCGGAAAAGATGACAGAGCAAGCCCAAAATGCATTGCTTAAAACCATTGAAGAGCCGCCAGAATATGCAGTGATCATCCTGTTAACGAATAATGTGAATGCATTTTTACCAACCATACTTTCCCGCTGTGTCATCCTTAATTTCAAGAGCGTTGGAAAGGGTGAGATTAAACGGTATCTGATGGAACAGGAGAAGATTCCTGATTATCAAGCAGAAATCAGTGCAGCCTTTGCTAGTGGTAATCTTGGAAAAGCAATTAAGTATGCATTAAGTGAATCATTTATGCAATTGAAATCAGATGTTATTCATCTGATGAAAAATATTCGAGAGATCGATATTGCTGAGATCTCGGATGCAGTAAAGTATTTAGCAGAGAATAAATCGCAGATTGAGGATTGCTTGGACTTAATGATGTTATGGTATAGAGACGTGCTAATGTTCAAAGCAACCAGGGATGTGAATCATTTATTATATAAAGATGAATTACAGGATATTAAAAATCAAGCGAAAGTTTTAAGCTTTGAGAATTTGGAACGGATTATGAATTCCTTTGCTACCGTGAAATCAAGATTAAAAGCAAATGTGAATTTTGATATAGCGATAGAATTACTACTTATCAATATGAATGAATAAAAGCTATTATGTTTAATAAAATGTATGCATTGACTTCATAATATGTCGAGAGAATAACGAAAAGAGAGGGAAGCAAGATGGTTACAGTTATTGGTGTTCGTTTTAGAAGAGCTGGTAAGGTATATTTCTTTGATCCAGCTGGTTTTGATATAAAGCAAGGGGATAATGTTATCGTTGAAACCGCCCGCGGCGTTGAGTACGGTAATGTGGTTCTTGGGAAACGGGATGTTGAGGATGAGAAAGTAATTCAGCCATTAAAAGCTGTGATGCGCCTTGCTACCCCTGAAGACGATGAGATTGAACGTCGCAATAAGGAAAAAGAAAAGGATGCATTTGCAATTTGTCTGGAGAAGATTGCAAAACATCAACTTGAGATGAAATTGATTGATTGCGAATACACCTTTGATAATAATAAGGTTTTATTCTACTTTACCGCAGATGGAAGAATTGACTTCCGCGAATTAGTAAAGGATTTAGCAGCTGTGTTTAAGACAAGAATCGAATTACGTCAAATTGGAGTTCGTGATGAAACTAAGATTTTAGGTGGAATTGGTATCTGTGGAAGACCACTTTGTTGTCATACCCATCTATCAGAGTTTGCACCAGTTTCTATTAAAATGGCAAAGGAGCAGAATCTCTCCTTAAACCCAACCAAAATTTCAGGTGTGTGTGGAAGACTTATGTGTTGCCTAAAGAATGAAGAAGAAGCGTATGAGGATCTGAATAGCAAGCTTCCTAACGTGGGCGATTATGTGACTACTTCAGATAATTTAAAAGGAGAGGTGGCTAGCGTAAGCGTATTAAAACAGCTGGTTAAGGTAATTGTTGTATTAGAGAATGATGAAAAAGAAATTCGTGAATATAAAGTTACAGATCTTCGCTTTAAACCTAAGAAGCGTAAAGAAAAAGTTCAATTGGATGAAGAGTTGCGTGCACTTGAACTATTAGAGAAAAAAGAAGGAAATCATTTAGATGACTAATGAATTATTACCTGGGGAGCGATTGGACGACCTTCATCGCAATCACCTAAAGATTATTCAAAACCCTGAGAAATTTTGTTTTGGTATGGATGCTGTCTTACTTTCTGGATTTGCTAAGGCAAAGGAGAAAGAAAGAGTTTTAGATTTAGGGACAGGAACAGGGATTATTCCGATTTTACTATCTGCTAAGTCATTGGGAGAGCATTTTACAGGACTTGAGATTCAGGAAGAAAGTGCAGATATGGCAAGGCGTAGTGTTGCCTATAATCATCTAGAAGAGAAGATTGCAATTGTTACAGGAGATATTAAGGAAGCTAGTCAGATCTTTGGCGCGGCTTCCTTTGATGTCGTTACAAGCAACCCCCCTTATATGGATCATCATCATGGCTTGGTCAATCCACATATGCCTAAGGCGATTGCGAGGCATGAATTATTGTGTAATCTTGAAGACGTCATCTCTCAAGCTGCAAAGGTGTTAAGACCTAATGGGAGGTTTTATATGGTTCATCGTCCCCACCGTTTAGCAGATATTATGATGCTAATGAAACAATATAAACTAGAACCAAAACGTATGAAATTAGTATACCCTTATGCGGACAAAGAACCGAATATGGTGTTGGTTGAAGGACTACGCGGAGGAAAGCCGATGATTAAAGTAGAGGCTCCTTTAATCGTATATAAAGAGCCTAATGTATATACGCAGGAAATCTATGATATCTATGGCTATTAGGAGGATATAAGTTGGCTGGTAAATTATATTTATGTGCTACACCTATAGGAAACTTAGAGGATATGACCTTACGAGCAATACGTATACTAAAAGAAGTGGATCTGATTGCAGCAGAAGATACGAGAAATAGTATTAAGTTACTCAATCATTTTGAAATCAAAACGCCAATGACTAGTTATCATGAATTCAATAAGATAGAAAAAGGGAAATATCTGATAGAACAGTTACAGGCAGGAGTTAATATTGCATTGATTACCGACGCAGGAACTCCAGGTATATCTGATCCAGGAGAAGAATTAGTTACCATGGCCCAGGAAGCAGGTATTGAAGTAACCTCTCTCCCTGGTGCATGCGCTCTAATCACTGCTTTAACGATATCTGGTCGTAAGACAAGGCGCTTTTGTTTTGAAGCATTCTTGCCTCAGGATAAGAAAGAACGTGCTTTGATCTTGAATGAATTGGTGAACGAGACAAGAACAATCATTCTCTATGAAGCACCACATCGTTTGGTTAAGACCTTAACTGCATTGCATGAGGCTCTGGGAAATCGTAAGATAACAATCTGTAGAGAATTGACCAAACGCTATGAGACTGCGTTCTTAACTACCATTGAAGATGCAATTGCTCATTATGAGAGTACAGAGCCAAAAGGTGAGTGCGTTATTCTTATTGAGGGTAGAACCCACGAAGAACTAATCATAGAAGAGCAAGATAAGTGGTTATTAAAAACAGTAGAAGAACATATGGACTATTATCTTAGTCAAGGAATCATGAAGAAGGAAGCTATGAAATTAGTTGCAAATGATCGTGGAGTAAGTAAACGGGAGATCTATTCTCAGTTATTAGAAGAAGAGTAGATTATAGGCAAAAAAAGAAAAAGTATAGAAAACTAACTTAAGGGCAGTATAAGTGAGTTTTCTATACTTTTTTCAATTAAGTACAATTATTCGATGATACCAGCAAGTTTTGCAAGTTCAATAATGGAACTCTTAGCTACTTTCTTGCCACAGTAATCAACTAAATCATCTTTGTTACCACTGAAGATATCAGCTGGCTCATATTTCTGTAAAATGATTTTACCCTCATCTACAAAAATTTCAAGTGGATCTCTCTCACTTACTCCTAAAGTTCTTCTTAGTTCGATAGGAAGTGTAATACGTCCTAACTCATCTAATTTTCTTACGATACCTGTGCTTTTCAACGTGTCGTCCTCCTTTCATGTCGTTTACTGCTTCTTGATGTAAAAATCTGTAATTATTTTGAATTACTTACTATAAATTATCATACAATTACAAATTTTTCAATTCAAAAAAATGTTACATTCTAGCATTTTTTTAAGGTACATCTTCATGAAAAGCAAAAAATAAGAGCAATTTCGGCATTAAACCACGATGAATTGATAAATAAACTTGTCGAAACGTGAACTTTTTTGGTTTTGTAGCATTTTTACAATAATATATATTATTTTCCAAATAACGACTTAATCAATAGTAGCGTATTTTGCTTTTTATTAGGTTGGGTATCATACATAAGTAGGAGTTGTCATAAGATTAAAAAAAAAGATTGGTTATAAGAATGATAAATTATCTATGGGGTTTTATGATTCTTATTGGAATCGTATATGGAATTCTTACAGGCCGGATTAGTGAGATAAGTACCCGGACGATAGACTCATCAAAAGAAGCCGTAACTCTATGTATTACCATGCTTGGTGTAATGTCATTATGGATGGGATTAATGGAAGTGGCTCGAAGTGTCGGCATTATGGACCGATTGACGAAACGTTTAAGACCTATTATTCGACTCTTATTCCCTGATATTCCTTCAGATCATGTAGCAAATGAGTACATTGCCTCGAACATCATTGCCAATATTTTAGGTCTGGGTTGGGCAGCAACACCTGTTGGTCTAAAAGCAATGAAAGAGCTAGCGAATCTGAATAATAATTCTAAAATTGCCAGCTGTGACATGTGTACCTTTTTAATTATTAACATATCCTCATTACAACTAATTCCTGTTAATATCATCGCATATCGCTCTCAATATGCTTCGAAGAGCCCAACAGAAATTCTTGGAGCCGCTATATTAGTAACTATATTCTCTACAATTGTAGGTGTTATCTTTTCTGTAGTTGCACGAAAAATAGCAAAGAAAAGGAAGGTATAATACGTATGGGGTTCATTTTGTATCTATCAGACTACATAATCCCGTTTTTATTTTTTTGCATCATTGGGATGGGACTACTAATGAAAAATAATGTGTATGATGATTTTATTCGTGGGGCAAAAGAAGGGTTTAAGGTTGTCTTAGATATTCTACCTACTTTAATTGGATTAATGGTTGCAATAGGAATATTACGTGCCTCAGGAGCGTTAGAAGCGTTGGCTGGCTCAATTCAAGGCTATACTGATATCATTAAGTTTCCCTCTGAGATTGTCCCTCTTGTTATTATTAAGATGTTTTCCTCCTCTGCAGCTACTAGCTTATTATTAGATATATTTAAAGAATTTGGGCCAGATTCATATATTGGGCGCTTAAGTAGTATTATTATGAGCTGTACGGAAACAATCTTTTATACTATGGCAGTATATTTTATGGTAGCTGAAGTTAAGAGGACACGTTATACTTTAGCTGGCGCTCTAGTAGCTACCTTAGCTGGTGTCATTGCCAGTTCACTTATTATGAGCTGGGCATTTTAATATACTAATGAGATTAGACAAAAGCCGTAAAACAGTGAAAACAGGGCTTTTGTCTAATCATTAAAGCACATTATAGCAAGGGGGTTTATACTTCCCTTTGTTCTTGTTCTTGTTGTGGGTGATCTTCTTCTTCGATGTGGCATAGTGTCCCATCTGGATTAAGATAGATGAGATGACCATTCAGCGATAAGATAATGTTTCCGTTATCAAGATTTTCTTTCAAATCGTATTCTAAATCTTTATCTTTCATAGTAATTCTCCTTTAATTAGTAAGTAAATTCATTACTATAGAAAGTTACTTTCTCATATGAACTTCCACTATATACGTATCCGACCAAACGAAGACGATATGTTGCATGCGTATGTGCGGAACAGGTTTCACTCATAGATAGAAAAGAAGTAGATGTACTCGCATCCCAAGACCAATCGTTGACCCATAAACTACCGCTTTTGCGTTCGAAGTAAAGATATCCGGTAATACTAGTTACTGTGGAAGGATAACCTGAAATATAAGCACCAGCGCTTACGGTTCCTGAACTTGATATGCTTAAATTTACATTAGCGCTACTTACATAAGCGAATTGAATGAATGTGACTTGCGGTAATACTTGTTCTACTTGGGTTTCTACTTGTGGTGTTGATTGGGTTTCTACTTGTAGCTCTGGTTGAGGTTCTGCTTCCTGGACTACTTGCGTAATTTCGGGTGTTGCCTCTTGTGCATTTACTGGAATCGACATGGTTAATGTACACAATAATAGAATGGATAAACAGATATGTTTTCTTATCATAAAAAAACCCCCTTGAAAAAGATTAGTTTAAATTGGTTACATATATATAAACCTTTCATTTTTCAATTAGGGGACAAAAAAAGCTAAAATATTTACTATTTTTTTATTATTGGTATGATAGAGTTTGCAATTTTTACAATAGTTTCATAATCAGTTGATGCCATCAGCTGATATTGGTAATACCCATCATTCCAAGTTAATGTTGAGTAGCCATCTTTACTAGTAAAAATAGCAGGATAACTATTCTGGATTTGTATTTCAGTTAGGATGGAATCTTCGTTATCTAAGGAAGGGCCGATATCCGTTAATAAGAATTGATTTAAATAAATTGGAAGATTATCTGGGGAGCTATACAGGCTATAGTTATAATTGATACTTATTGATTGCTTTTCTAATTGATAACCTTCTGGTAGCCAGGGTGGCTCAACATAATACACAATTTCATCAGGAATTGTATTAAGTAACTCTTGAGGAATAACGTGATGTACACTTACAAAGTCTTCACTTAACAGCTGAATGATTTGTACAATACCTTTGGTTATTGCTGGTAAGGTAATTGGTGCTGATAAGAGCAAAAAAAGAATAAAAACAACAACAGCTTTTCTGACCGGATGAAGACCGAGATAAATGAATTTACGTTCTTTCTTATCTGCTATGGTAGCGAGACTTTGTATATAGTTTTGTAAATGGTATGAGAAGACAATGGTTTGATCCAGCTCTTCCTTTGTAGGATAAGATAGGAATTCTTGTTGTTGTGCTTCTAATAGGGCTTCTTTTAGTAGCAATTTTCTCCTATTATTCATATTTACTCCTTTTCAAAGGCTGCCTTTAATAGGTCACGCCCCCGTTGCAGTCGCTTCTTTGCCGTATCCTTCGAAATATCCAAAAGTGAGGCAATATCATTCACACTTAAGTCATGCAGATACCTTAATGTTATAATGTCTCGGTAAATAGGGCTTAATTGTTGAATAGAAGCGATTAATTGCTCCATGGTTGATTTGGTTAGATAATCAGATTCAGGAGTATTCGAACAAGCAACTTCGTCTGATAATTCCTCTTGAGCTTGTTTGTTTTCTTTTTGTAACATAGTAAAACAAACATTTCTAACTATAATAACCACAAAACTTTTGCTTTGGGGACAGATTGGAGTATAAAATTTGTAAATATTTTTCGCTATTTTTAAGAAGGCAGTTTGAACTGCATCTTCTGCGAGATAGGAGTCATGCAAAATTGAGTTAGCAACATAGTACATTGTCTTTCCATAGGTCTCATATATTTGAAGAAATTTCCCTTTATCTTCTTCGTTATCAATCAATTCTAAGAATAACGCTAACATTGATTACCTCCAGCCCTAAAGTGTATGGATCGCGTTGATACGTTATTCTTATGATAACAAATCAAAAAAAGATGGACAAGTAAAAGCTATGATTAGTATTCTTTTCGTTTCAAAATTGAGATTGAGATATAGACAGAGAATGTTAGTATGGCCAGTGCAAGTAGAGGCAGCCAATCAATCAAGGGTTGCACTTGATCCAAGGTTGGTTCCTTAATGTAATTACCTTTTTCCAAGATCATAATAAGAATCGATGGAAGCATAAAAATTCCTATGATTATATAACGGCTTTTTTCAACACCGAATCGAAAGCAGATAGGTAGATAAATACTAATAATTATGGCACCAGCACTCAAGGCTGTTAGGGCTACTTTTAGATTCTCAAGTGTTAAGGCAGATTTGAGTGCAATTGAAATTAGGAGGAAACCTATGGAGCCAAGAGCCACCCCTAGAACTCCGAGAAGATATTTGCTAGTCACTAACCAACTTGCTTTTATTGGCATAGTTAAGGCAAGTTTATTCCACTCACAACGGTCATCAAAGGAGATGGTTGTGAGTGGTAGAAAGATACCAAAAAGGATTGCCATAAAAATAAACATAGAAGCATTCTCACCAGTATAAGATAAAACAGCGTAAAAGATTAGGATGATAAGAGCAATTTTCATTTGCTTTTTTAACACAAATAAATCCTTAACTAATAAACTTATCATAATTTTGTCCCCCTTATATAAAAGAGCATAATTTCTTCAATTGTTGCTGGATCAATCATGAGATGGCTAGATATCATTTGTTTATAAACTAGAACTTCAACGCCAAATTGATTTTTGCGATATGAAACGATTGCTTTGCGGGGAAGATTTTGCATATCAGCTTCGGAACATTTTACAATTCCGTAGGTATCCAGCAAATCATCTTTTGTACTTGTAAAAACGATATTACCTTTGTGAATTAAAGTAATATAATCACATATTTTTTCTAGATCACTGGTTATATGAGAAGACATAAGAATGGAATGGGACTCGTCTTGAATAAACTCTAAGAAGATGTCAAGAATCTCATCACGAATCACAGGGTCTAAACCTGAAGTAGCTTCGTCTAAGATTAACAGCTTGGCATTATGGCTTAGCGCACAAGCAATGTTTAATTTCATCTTCATTCCCTTGGAATAATCCTTGATCTCCTTTTTTTCTGGTAAGCGAAACCGTTCGAGGTAAGTTTGATAGACAGCACTATCCCAGTTCTTGTAAAAGCGTGCTGATAGTTTACCAATCTGACTTGCTGATAAAACTTCAGGAAAACAGGAGTCATCCATAACAACACCAATATCTTCTTTTCGATCTAAGGATAGTTTTTGATAGTCCTTTTTAAATAATTGTATTGTTCCACTATCTTTCCTAATTAAATTCAAAATTAATTTTATGGTTGTACTCTTGCCGGCACCATTTTCACCAACAAAGCCCATAATGGAGCCTGTTGGTAGAGCTAGATTAACTTTATTTAGTGTGAATCCATCATATTTCTTGGTTACATCACGTAGTTCTAATACATAGTCCATTTAGTCATCTCCTTTATAAAGATAAGATAAGATCTCGATTAATTCTTCAAGACCAACACCTGCACAAACAGCTGCTTTGGTAGCTTCTTGTAAATGCTCTTCTGCGATTCTTAGATATTCTTCTTTAATAAAATCTGTATTCTTACTAGCGACAAAACTGCCTTTACCTGTAATAGATACAATGAAGCCGTCTCTTTCAAGTTCCTCATATGCGCGCTTTGTGGTTATTACACTAATTCGCAATTCCTTTGCGAGTAATCTCATAGATGGAAGAGCGTCCCCTTCCTTTAATTCACCGGTAATAATGAGATTTTTAATTTGTGCTGCAATCTGATCATAGATTGGTTGACCACTGGAGTTACTTATGTTAATATTCATGACTCACCACCATTCTGTATAGTTATGTTTGTAAATCATTATGCATTATATTGTATATACTGATTATATACAATATACATAAAAATGCAAGGTTTTTTTGATTATTTCATAGCTTCATTGACTGTGGAAAAAATTGGGGATATAATGACATATATAAGATAAATATAAAGTTTTTGTAGTTTTTACAATATTAACATAAAGCTGAGTGATTAAGAGAAAAGTTATCATTCGCTATAAGGGGGGAGAGAATGATTACGTTTTATGGGCAAGTGGCTTCCTTTGGACAGGGAATGGGTGTTTTAGTTCAAAAGAAGAAACTAAGGAGAAACCGTGTGTATAGTGGAGGGGTTATAGCTGAACTAGATATTTTTGAAGAAGCGTGTAAACTGGCAGATACTCAATATGAGCAAATGGTGACAGAGGCGAAGAATAGCTTTGGGGATGCAGTTGCAATGATGGTTTGGTCACATCAACTTTTAATTCAAGATGAGGGCTTTCGATCAAAAATAAGAGAATTAATTCAGTCAGAAAATATATCAGCCAATCAGGCAATCATGTCAATTGCTATGGAGTATGTACAGCTAATGTCTGATAGTTTGGATGCTTATCTACGAGAACGAGGGCAAGATATTATTTATGTGGCAGAGTGGCTAATGGATTGCTGCAGCATCGTAAGTGAAAGAGATCAAGTAATTAATTGCGAATTAATCAAAAATCAAGAGAAGCATCCGGTTATTATTATTGGGAGAAATTTTGGACTAGAAGATGTTTTAGTGGCGAAGCAAAATCAGTTTTCAGGAATGATTGATATTGAAGGTTCCTTAGAATCACATACTGTCATGCTTGCAAAAGAGCTTAAGATTCCCATGCTGATCAAGTTAAAAGAAGAGATTAAGAGTTATGTTAACCGCTTAGCGATGCTAAATACAGTAGACGGATGCATTCAAATCGAATAAAACTAGACTTTTCGATAGAAACTCTATATAATACTAGAATACCAAATGGAAGAAAGCTGTTATTCTTATAAGTCGTGTCATGCAACAGCATTGTGTTTGCTGTGAATGAGATACGAGTGAGTAGTAAGAGAAAGGTTATTGATATGATTTTTGAAACACACGCACATTATGATGATAAGGCGTTTGAAGAAGATAGACATATATGCTTAACTAGTTTAAGGCAACACCAGGTAGATACTGTTATTAATGTTGGGGCTTCCATGGAAAGTTCAAAAGTGACCTTAGAACTATGTGATGCGTATGACTTTATTTATGGGGCTCTTGGTGTGCATCCGAGTGAAACTCAGGATTTAACTAAAGCGGATATTGATTGGTTAAAAGAACATTTAAATCATAAAAAAGTTGTTGCACTAGGTGAAATTGGCTTAGATTATTATTGGGATACACCTGAGCGTGAGATTCAGAAGAAATGGTTTGCAACTCAGCTTAATCTTGCAATTGAGACTAATATGCCAGTGATTATTCATAGCAGAGATGCGGCTGCAGATACACTAGAGATGTTAAAGGTAGCAGTCCATCAGGCAAAGGAAAAAAATCAGATCTTGTCTGGTGTCATTCACTGCTTCTCCTATGGTCCAGAGATGGCAAAGGAATTTATTAACTTGGGATTTTATCTTGGAATTGGTGGCGTTATAACTTTTAAGAATGCTAAAAAATTAAAAGAAGTCGTAGAAGAACTACCACTAGAGTATATGGTAATAGAAACAGACAGCCCATATCTTTCCCCAGAACCAAACCGAGGGAAACGCAACGATTCCAGCAATCTTACTTATGTAGTAAATCAGATTGCTGATATTAAGAAGGTAACTTATGATGAAGTAGTGGAAATCACAACAAGGAATGCGAAGAAACTATACCGTTTGAGCTAGGAAAGGAAATTCTATGGCGACGTTAGGTGATCCTAATTGCATCTTGCTATAGTAATAGTATCGCATTTCTATTGCAAGTCTGATTCATTCAGGTAATAAATAATATCTATGTGATTTATATCCTTGGTATATATAATTTTTTCAACTATTGATTTGATAGCTGTATTTTTTTGAGCGGTAGTATAGTCTTTCGAAACTAAAATATTATATACGTTTCGAATGTTATGCATTATTTTTTCTTTACCCTTTGTTGGATCAGGTTTCGATTGCTCCAATTGATTCTGAAGATTATCTAATTCTGCCAAGAGAGATAACTTAGCTGCTTTGTACTCTTCAATTGTGTCAATACCAGCTATGTATGAGTTCTTTATACGGTTCAGTTTTAAGTTAACATTCTTAATTTGTGTTTGAATCAAGTTGCATGGGGTTTGATTTTCTTTATTTGATTGCTTTACTATATAATTTACAGTTCCTAGTTCTAAAAGTTTCTCTAGAGCTTCAAGAACTGCTTTTTCTAGTTTAGTTTCTCTGATATAGTGAGATGTTTTACATACTCCACGTGTATAACCACCGCACTGAAATACAATGTAATTATTTTTCGATGATCTAATAACTTGTGATGTCAGTGTTCTTTTACATGAAGAGCAACAAACAATACCACTGAGCCAATGGCGATATAACTCCTCTGGTTTAGAATATTTTGGTTTAGAGGATTTCTCAAGACGGCTTTGCGCCTCATTAAATTCATCTTCATTAATGATTGTTGGAAAATTACCCTTTACAATAATTCCATTCCATCTAGTGTACCCGGAATAATATGGATTTTCTAGTATCTTCTCTACAGCAATACTTCGAATACACCGCCACGTTTTCCAGTAATTCCACAGTCAGTTAGGTGTCTAGCAATACCAAAAACTCCTGTACCAGCAAGAAACATCTTAAAGATTAGCTTAACGATTTCCGCTTCTTCTGGAATAACTTCAGGTGTAGCACCCTTATAGGGAATTGAATATCCAAGTGGAGGAGCAACCTGAGGTTCGCCAAGTTCTGCTTTTTTAGTCATTCCCCTTTTAACTTCCATTGCAAGGTTATAAGAATAAAATTCATCTTGCCATTCGATGATAGTCTCAATTAATCGGCCATACATTCCTTCAATTATTGGTTCCGAGATACTGATTACATCGATATCTAATTTTTTTCGAAGCATACCCTTATAGAAGGTACTCTCATCCTGGTTTCTTGCAAACCTAGAAAACTTCCACACTAATATAATGTCAAAGAGCTTTGGTTTCTGTTTTGCAATCGCTATCATTCTTTGGAATTCAGGTCTATTTTCAGCCTTCTTTCCACTATGGCCTTCAGCTTCCATGAAAATGTATTCTTCGGGAATATAAATATCATTTTGCTTGGCAAAGTTTCTTATCTCATCCAATTGCGAACTTGGACTATAGTCTAATTGGTCGTCTGTACTTACTCGTATGTAAGCCGCAGCAGTTTTATTTATCATTGATTTATACCACTCCTTAAATTTGAGCATAAAAAATACACCTATTGCGGTGTAGAGCTAGTAATGATATAATATGACATGTTGATCGGTATTATATCGGTGCTCTGCATTGAATAGTATCTACAAAGCCGTTCCGGTGCTGGTAACACTGGGGCGGTTTTAAAATTCTTCATTTTCTATATTAGTCATAAGAATATCCACATCCTCTTTAGTCCAAATCGTGTTTCTATCATTTGGAATGGCATGAATCAATCCATGTTGTCTTGCTTGTTCATAATAATAAAGTTCAGTTTCTTTAGAATCAAATTTCATTAAATCAACCCTCCTAATACTTAGTTAAAATAGTTTATTTCTGTATGAAACCCATGTTCTTCTAACCACTGTTTTGATTTAGCTTTTTGTTCTGGCGTGGAAGTATTAAGTGCGTAGATTGCTTTATGTATTCCTGACCAAAACACTATTTCATTGTGGGGTATAGGGACACCATATTTTGAACAATACGCTAGTATCTTTTGTTTATCCAATGAATGGAACGCTTCATCTCTTTCTTTTTTAAACTGTTCAATATCCATAGTTTTTCTCCTTCTGCTTAAAATTTAGCCCTAAGTTCTACAACCTTGCCAAGTATTTTTACAGGCTTTTCGATTATATCCTCATAAGAAAATACCATCGGGTCATATTTAGGGTTAATTGATAATAACATGATTCCATCCGCATATTTTTTTAGACGTTTACAAGTAGCATCACTACCATTTACCAGTGCAATAACAATATCGCCAGATTCAGCATCATCCTGTTGACGGACAATTACAACATCACCGTCATTCATTCTTGGTTCCATTGAATCGCCATGGATCTGTAATCCAAAGAAATCACCAGTGGAAGCCATTTCATCATCAATCTCTTCTGTATCTATAATATTCTCTATCGCTTCGATTGGAGCACCAGCAGCCACTCTACCAAGGACGTTTATGGTTTTGCCATACTTTTTATGCTTCACTTCATTAGTAATAGGACCAACATTGTTATCCCAACCCATGAGATAAGAAACAGTTGTATTTAAAGCATTAGCAAATTCAACTACCTTGCTTTGTACAATATCATTAGTACCATTTTCTATTTTTGCGATAGTGGATTTGTTTTTATAACCTAGTTTTATCGCTAATTCTTCTTGTGTCATATTGATAGATTCTCTTTTTTCTCTTATCCTTTTTCCTATTTCAGCCATAACGCCCCCCATATTTATACAACTGCTCGATCCAATTATTAGCATAATTACAACTGCGATTACTCCGTTGATTGCAATTCTTGGCCAGTTAATTACACAAGTTTTAACAATCCTTTCACCGGCTTTAGAGTTTATTGCTGGAATATTTACGAGTGTCTTAGGTGGAGCGATTCAAGGGATAGCACCAATTGTAGAGTCAATTACTCAGGTGTTCAGTGGATTAATTGATTTCATTACAAATGTATTTTCAGGAAATTGGTCAGCAGCATGGGATGGTATTGTATCTATTTTTGATGGAATTATTTCTGGAATCGTGTCTATTTTCAAATTACCAATTAACGCTATTATTGAAGGAATTAATTTCTTTCTTGGTGGTCTTAATAAGATCAGCATTCCTGATTGGGTACCTGGAGTAGGAGGTATGGGAATTAATATACCTTTGATTCCGATGCTTGCAGATGGAGGATTTACCGAAGGAATCAGTATTGCAGGTGAAGCAGGAACGGAAGCAGTCATTTCATTTAATCCAGCAGTCCGCGCTGCTAATATCGGATATTGGGAGCAAGCAGGTGAGCAACTTGGAGTCTATGGAAATAATTCAGAGACTTCACATGCTGGTAACTTACTAAATATTGATGATTTTTCACTATCTGAATTATCACAACCTTCAACTGTTATCATTTACGACTTTAGTGGTCTTACGTGTAGTCCGGTGATTGAAGGAGAGGTAACAGAGAATTCAGAGGATATCATGAAGAAATTAAAAGCTCACGAATATGAATTCTTAGAATGGTTGGAAGAACGTTTAAAGCAAAGAGAGGTGACATCATATGCCTAGAGTGACCGCATATTATGAGTACACGACTCAGGATGGAGATACCTTTGATCTATTGGCACTTGATATGTACAATGATGAAAAATTAGCTCATTATATCATTGAATTCAATCCTGATTATTCTGATGTCATTGTATTTGAAGGTGGAGTAAAACTTAGGCTACCAGTCGTAGAAGAACCGGAGAGTTCAGATACAATTCCTCCATGGAGGCAGACATGAAAGAACAGTTAATTTTCAATCATAGCGATATTTCAAATGAAATTGCTATAAGTTCAGCAGTGCATGAGATGTCCGTTGGTGGACGTTCTGATTCCGTATTAATTCGATTTATTGACGTAAACGGACAATGGGACAGGTGGAAACCAGAGGCTGGTTCAATCATTGAATATAAAAATGAGGGGATAAGCACTGGTATCATGTATCTCTATCATACTCAGCCAGAGGAAAACTATTATTCGATACGAGCATATTCTATGCCATTAAGTGGTACGCTGGTGAATTCCAGGACATGGGAGCGAGTTCACTTTTTTCAAATTGGAGAAGCAATCGCAAAGGCAAATGGGTTAACATTCGAGAGTTATGGAATGAAAGATATTGTTTACGATTACTTAGTTCAAAAGAGTGTCACAGATTTACGATTTTTTCATAACCTTTGCATGTTAGAACGAGCTGCCATGATAGTTTATGACGGAAAGTTGATTGCTGCTTATGAACCATACTTGGAATCAGTGGAACCTAAGGTAGAAATCGATACCATAGGAGCTGAGGTGGAATATTACGATAACAACTGTTTACGGTATGGATCAGCAATGGTAACTAGTGGCCAATATCGAGGAGTTTTTAAAGCACCAAAGGACAATAACAGAATCTTTATACCAAAAGATTCAATCAGTTGTACAAGCAATGCAGAAGCAATCCGGTTTGCCACTGGGTTGCTTCGAAATGAGAATAAAATGTTGCGAAGTGGTAGCATCAAGGATGCCATCATGCCACAATTTGCAGCAGGAACGATGGTCAACATAAAAAATGATAAAGCTCCTTCATGGAGTGGAAATTTCTATATTCATAAGATTCGGCATGATTATGGGAAAAAGAAGTCAACATTATTTTTCAGAGAAGCATTGGAGGGATACTAAATGGCTGGTACCGTATTTAAGGGAGTGATTCTGAGTATTCAAGGTTATTCTGCAAAAGTTGCACCACAAAATAATATGAACCTGGTTACACGGTTATTAGTGATTCCAGAACATCTTCGAAATATAGAGATAACCAAGGGTACGATTGTTGTTTATGCAGTATTTGAAGATACCACAGGAATCATTCTCTCGATTATGAATTAAGGAGGAACATTATGTCTGTTATGGCAAAGTGGAAGTGGAAAACATTTGATGTTTCCACAAAAAAAGTGAATCCATTGAGTAACTTTTCAACATCCTCAACCATCAAAGGTGATAATTCAGAAAGTAAAAAGAAGAATACGGAACTGGTACCGATATCGTTTGATGTGAACCTTCATTCTGCCGTAGGTATCGATCCTCAAGCCGAATATGAATCGTGGTGCAACCTGATAAAAAAGACTGGTGTGTTGTATTTTCATGGAAAGCGATTTGGAAGGGAAACAAGACTGACAAAAGTTGCATTATCAGGAGTACAAATGGATGACTTTGGCCGAATACGATATGCTGTTCTTGGATTAACTTTTGAAGAAGTCAATAAAAAGGAAGTTAAAAACGATAAAAGCGCAATCAAAGCATCTACATCGAAGGAAGTAAAAGAAGAGAAAAAAAAGAAGAAAACCAAGGGTAAGAAAGTGTCGATTCAAGTTGGAAGCAAGGTGAAACTAACTGGAAAGCTTTATACCGATGGCAAAGCTATTCTAGATAGTGATAAAAAAAGAATCTTAACGATTGATAAAATCAACGAGAATAAAGCTTATCTTACTCAGGTGAAATCATGGGCATATTTGAGCGATCTCTCATTAGCATAGGAGGTATGATACATGATGCAGTCAGGGAATGGGGATCCAAGGCAATGTGCTCTCAACCTAACTAAAATGGTTCGTGGAGAGTGTCCCTATGAAAGAATTAAGGGTATTGATCCGCAAATCACAGATTCATCGATTGCTACCGCGAAAGATGGAATTGCAGCAGAAGTTGAGTGGGTAATTGATGCCTTTGAACCACGTGTAGAAGTAGAAAGTGTTGAAGTGAATGATGAAGCGATGAAAGCAGGTGACTTTAGCACAATGACAACGATTAAGTTAAGAGAGGAGGAATCCGAGGTAAATGAGCGATGAAATGAATCTAATAACGACGGATGCAAACGAAATATATAATTTTATTATGTATACATTAGAAAATGGAGTTGCAGAATCGTTGTATCCAGGAGATGAACGTCGTATCTTTGGGGAAGCTTTGGTACCGTTAGTCGTAGCTTTATATAATACGGTAAATGACTCAGCAAAACAGGTTACGTTACGATATGCACGTGGTGAAGTACTTGATGCATTGGGGGAATTTACTGGGGTACCAAGAGTGGAAAAGATGGCAGCAGAAACAACGATTCGTTTTTCAATTTCAACTCCAGTAACTGAAAATATTATCATTAAAGCTGGAACTAAAATCACAGGAGATTACACACGATATTTCGAGACTGTTGAAACGGTTGTATTACCTGCAGGAGCTTCTAGTATTGAGGTAACTGCACAAAGTACAGAGGGTGGATCACAGTATAATGGTATTGAAGTTGGTGCTATTAATGTACTTGTGGATATGATTCCTTATATTGATGGCATATCGAATATTACGGTTACTTCTGGTGGTGGAGATAAAGAGGATGATGAGGAATATCGGGAGAAAATAAGATTATCATCATCTAGTCGTTCTGTTGCAGGTCCTAAAAACGCCTATAAATATTTTGCATTATCAGCAGATACTTCAATTGCAGATGCCAATATAAGCTCACCTAGTCCCGGTGTCGTTGTTATCACACCGATTTTATACGGAGGAGGCATACCAACACAAGATATCTTAGATAAAGTCTTAACTGCATGTAGTGCTGATGATGTTCGTCCACTTACGGATCATGTGCAAGTACAAGCTCCCAACGTACTAGAGTATGATATTAATCTGATTTACTACGTGGCAGTAGCGGATGAAGAAGTGGTAGTTAAGAACATAGAAGGAACGAGCGGAGCAATCAACCAATATGTATATTGGCAGGGAAGTGCACTTGAAAGAGATATCAATCCTGATTATTTAAGAAAGTTGGTATTATCACCATTAGATGAAGATGGAAATCTAGTAAAAGGTGCTAACCGTGTAGAAATTACAAGTCCTGTATATACCGAATTGAGTGCGACAACCGTGGCCAAGTTTTCGGGTAACTTAACAATATCTCACATAGTAAAGGGGTAATGACATGAGGATGACACTAGATAATCCAGATATGAAGAAATTACTTCCTAAGTTCATGCAAAACGATGAAACTAACATTGCATTATCAAACTCAATGAATCAAATGATTGCAGAACCAGGCAGGAAAGTTAAATTAATCCGAAAATGGGATCAAATTGATCGTATGAATGATGTCCAGTTAAATGAATTGGCATGGGAGTTCAATGTCGACTGGTGGGATCCAAATCTAAGCCTAGAACGAAAGAGAGCTGTCATAAAAACATGTTACCGTATTCATGAAAAACGTGGTACAAAATATGCAGTTAGCGAACTAATCATTGCTACGTTTGGATATGGAAAAGTAGCTGAATGGTTTGAGTACGGAGGAGAACCCTTCTGTTTTCGAGTAGAAACTGATACGGTCTTGACCGAAGAAGGATTAAATATGTTTGCTGCACTAATCGATAAGGTAAAAAGTGCTAGATCTTCTCTTGATGAGGTTGACAAGAAGTTTAACCTGAAACTAGATACAAGGGTAGAACATGCAACTTTTATCACGCGTATTATGCGGATTGGCGCTGATGAAATGTGATAACAAAGAGAGGAGGAAAAACACTTGCAGAACTTAAAGTTAACCAATAAGGGAAGGGTATTATTATCAAAGATAGTGAATCAACCATTAACATTAACACATATGAGCCTTGGAAAGGGAAGTGCTAGTCAGTTTAGTCCTGGTATTACTCAACTAGTCAGTGAAGTTCTAAAAAAAGAGATAGAATACTGTTTCCAAGAGGATGATGGCATTTATGTGAGAACTACATTTTCAAACCAAGAAGTCGTAACAGGTTTTTACGTCAGTGAGATTGGCATCTATGCAATGGATCCTGATGAAGGTGAGATTCTATATGCATATACCAATGCCTATGGTGAAAGTACGGATTATTTTAATCCGGGAACGTCTATTGCAGTTAGGGAAATTATTGAAGCGAAAATTGTATTCGCTAATGCATCGGACATTCAGCTAATCATCAATCCTTCAAAAGTTTTTGTAACAGTAGAAGATATGAATATTGCAATAAGTAAAAAAGCTGATAGGTCTGAAATACCAATTAAATTGCCTGCTAATGGTGGTAATGCTGATACTGTGGATAATTTTCATATAGTGACACTAACCCAAGCAGCTTATGATGCACTCTCGGTAAAAGACTCTAAAACAATTTACTTAACAACAGCTTAGGGGGTGAACTATGGGACTTTATAACGGTGCCATTAAGCTAAAAGCTTACTTTGGTTCATTTAAAGCAAAAAATATGTATCTAGGAGCAACAAAGCTGTGGAGTGGTATTCGTGAGATAGTATATAGAAGTTATGATAGAACTATCTCAATGTCCTATATGGGTGCAGCTAAAGCAAATGATGATTATTGTGTGCTTGTTGGTGGTATTGGAACAAATAGAGCTTATGCATTCAATACAAGTTTAGTAAGTTCGAGGTTAGCTGATATTAATGACCTCAATTTGACTATGTGGTTCTCTCAAGGGAGTGGTAAGGTTGGAGATTATCTTGTTTTCGCAGGCGGAAATGCTAATAATAATCCACAATCTGGGACAAACCTAGTAGTAGCATACAATAAGACACTTGTAAAAAGTTCCCCAACAGGAACAGGCACTGGTTATGGAACACAGAACAGTGGTGGATCAATGGAAGGATATTTTCTAAATGCTGGATATGGTGTTATAGATGTTTATAACCCTTTTCTTGTAAAAACAGCTATAGCATCATTATTTGGGTATACGATGCATCCATCTGTTGCTTATTCGAATGATGCTTGTATTGTAACTGGAGCATACGGTGCAAATGGGGCAGCCCAATCCATAACCAAGAATCTTGTAAAAACGCTACTAGCAAACCTCAGTAGTGCAAAATGGTCTTGTGGCTGTGCGAATGCAGGAGGTAACTATCTGATAGGTCCAGGCAATACCCAATCAAATGTAGTTGATGTGTATAATAAAGATTTTGTTAAGACCGCCAATGTCCTATTAGGGGTTTCTGATGCAACTGTGAATGGTGCGAATATAGATGAAAAGGGAGTATTCTACTGCGGATTATATAATACAGCTCTATATCAATTCGACGAAAATCTTGTCAGGACAACATTAACAAACCCCAATAGGGGTGGTAGCGGTGCAGCCCTCTGTCAGTTCAATGACAAGATGGTTATCAGCACAAAGTACGATGGTAGTGCAGAAGGATACACAACAGTAGACTTCTATAATTTGGTATAATAAGGAGGATTTTAAGATGAGCAGAAAATTAGTAAAGTACGCGGGTACAAAGACTTACATGTACCCAAATGGTGTGGTGGCTACACCAGAAAGAGTTTTAGCAGATTTCCCAGCAATCATGATGTTTCCTCATGTTATCGAAACGGATGAGTCAGAGCAGGTGCTTATGGCAGTGAATAACTTATCTGTACTCAGAAGTACAATGGGTATTGATTCGAGTTTATCTGAAACAGAAGCGATCGATGCAATCGAAGTAGTATTGAATGCTCCTCCAGTTGTATCTACAGATCCGACTGCTGAAGAACGTATTGCTTCAGCCTTAGAGTTTCAATCAATGATGATGTTGCCAACAGAAGGAGGTACAGTATAATGAATTATACAACGATCAAGAAAAATTATGACCAAGGTCTATGGACAGCAGCTATGGTAAAGATGGCAGTCCCTAGAGGAATTATTACAAAAGAGCAGTATTCAGTGATTACTGGATTAGAATATTAGTATAAGCATACATAGAGCATCCAAGTGATGCTCTTTTTGTATGGGGAAGGAAAAGATGGGTGTTGAAATTACGACAGTAGTAAGCATTATATCTGTATCATTTGCGATATTTTTTGGACTTAAGAACAACAAAAGAAATGACACTTCAGATATTGAAAGGAAAGCTGCAGAAGCTGCGACCATTAATTTCAAGTTAGATCAGATTGGCCGAGATGTTCAAGATATTAAGTATGACATAACAACTACCAAGAAAGAGGTTCAGCTTCTTACAGAACGAATGGTAGCAGTCGAACAATCTGTTAAGTCTGCTCATAAGAGATTTGATGATCTAGAGAAGGTGGGCTAATGGGCAAAAAGAAACGTAAATACAGTAAGTTAATCGTGGCTCTAGTGATAGCACTGAATGTGTTTTTCACTGGAGCTGTTTTATTTGTTTTCTATCATACTGGTTCTGAGCCAGTAACCCTCATAACAGGGTGGTTTACATTTACCACTGGTGAGTTATGGATGTTATCAGGAATTAAGAAAAAAGAAATAAAGAAAGAAGAGGTGTAAGTTATGAAGATGGAAGTGTTTTTAATATTGTTATTGATTGTATCAGTTTTATCGAGTTTAGTTGTGGAAGGTATTAAGAAGCTACTTGATGAACGTGGTAAGAAGTATTACTCGAATGCGCTAGCTGGTATTGCAGCTGTCGTTTTATCGGTATTTGTTGGTATCAGCTATATGATAATTATAGGTGTATCACTTAATTTGCAGATGGCAGTCTATTTACTTGCTCTAGTGTTTTTATCGTGGCTCAGCAGTATGGTTGGATATGATAAAGTGATCCAAGCTATATCACAATTTAAGACCAAGGAGGACTAATCTATGAAAAAATTAACTAACGTAGGATTAGCAGCATACGCACTAACTCATGCGAAAAAGAAAACCAAATATGTCATGGGAACGTGCTGTAGAGTATTAACAACTGCAAAGCTAGAAAGCCTAATCAAAGCAAATCCAGGGAATTGGTTTACTCAAAATAGAGTAAAAGAAGTTAGAACATGGATTGGCGAAGTAACGACGGATTGCCATGGGTTAATCGAAGGGTATTGTAATGATTACGATTCTGATTTTGTTGTGGAGCAAGGAGAAGGCACTTTCGATACATATGCGGATGGTGCATATAGTCAAGCTACGGTCAAAGGACCAATCTATACAATAGATAAATCCATGATTGGGTTATGTGTACGATTTACTGGTCATGTAGGGGTTTACATTGGGAATGGCCTTGTGGCAGAAGCAAGAGGATTCGATCATGGGACTTGCATTACAAAACTGTCTGAAAGACAATGGACGGATTGGTATCAGCATCCAATGGTAAGTTACAGTCCAGTCGATAGTATGCCTGTAAAGGATATTACGAAGAATTCTAGTCTCAAAGATATACTTTGGTTGCAATGGAGACTTGGAGTGGTTACCGATGGTGAGTATGGGCCAAAGACGGCAGCAGCATATCTTGAGTTTGCTAGGAAACGCAAATGGACTAAAGTTTCTGGTAATTACGTTGGAATGAATGGACGTAAAGCTTTATCAGTAGCATAAGAAATAAAGCAAGTTGCACCGGTGCAACAATATAATTGAGGGCCAGAAATGGTCCTCTTTATAGACTTTAGCCTGCTGAGAATAGAGGAGTTTCTAAACAGAGAAATGGATCTATGTGCAGCAATTAAACCACCCGCTATGTGGGTGCTAAAACGAGAAAGCAAACACAATATTAGCTTCTTTTTGCTTATTTTTATCACTTCTACAGTACTTAATTTTAAGAAAATTCAGAATATGAAATGTTATTTATCTGGTATTTCATTTAAATACTTGAAATGTAATGATAATTTGTATTTGATTTTATATTATAGATATATATTGACTTCGAAAAATTAATATGGTAATATTTTACTTATGCAAGACATGTGATAAATTTCAAATTATAAAGACAAGCTATTGAATCAATTGCCCTGATGTAAGTAAAAGACAGGGTGGGTAAATTTACCGTCTTAGAAAATGGTATTTATTACTATTTTCTAGTTACTTATTCGAGATAGACATAAGATAATAAACATAATAGATTGAACGGAGGAAATGTATAATGCTGGTTATTCTTTCTCCTTACCCGCAGTTTTATCGATGTATGATAAGGAACGGACGTTACTTGAAATATGGACATGGTGTTTCGATGTTTGTCATGGATTATTATTCGGTATATACAGTTTAGAGTAATAAACTCGAGTAGAGAGACTGTTATATATAAAAAAAATTGGAGGTTAGTATGAAAAGAGGATTATGTCTGTTGTTAATACTGGTATGTAACATATCTTTATTAACACCAATCACTACAAAAGCCAATGATTTAAGTAATGCTACAACTAAAACTATCCAGGATAACTCTGAGATGGATTATGTTATTAATCGTGTTAAGTCTTTTTTAACAAAAGAAAATACTGTTGGCTCTATTAATTTAACAGAAAAAATAAATGTTCTGAACAGTAATGAAAATATGAGTGTTTATTTTATTATTTCAGCTAATGAATTAGTTGGAAAAGTGATTGTAACTAAAATTAACAATCAATACTCTGCCATAATTGATACGAGTAATATGAGTCAAATTAATGCTGATTATGTTAATAATATACCAATTAGTATTTATAGTATTGATAACACTATAATTGTGGATAATAAAGTAAATTCATATGTTATTTTTGGTGATCAAAAAACAATACTACCACCAAGTGCACATAAAAAATCAGATAAAATGTACATTATTAAAGACTCGAAGATAACAGTAACGTCAATATCGACACGTTCAATATATTATAGTTTAAATCCCCCAATCATTGCAAATACCACGATTAATGGGAAAGGTATGTGCGGAATTGCGGTTACCGTATCAAAGATTAACTATCAAACCTCATCAAATACAACAATTAACTCTCTTTACAATCTGTATAAAGCAAACTATCCTAACAGTCCATTTGGTACCTATACTGAAGTATATTCATTTTTGTATAACTATTACAATATGCAAATGAATTATCATGTTGGAATGGCTGGTAAAACTGAGATAAGTACTGCATTGGCCAGTAATAGACCGCTTGAAATGATAATAACCAACAGCGATAGTAGTAAAGTCCATTCAATTTTATTGTGCGGAATAGATGAGGATGCTAGTTACTATGAATTTAAAATAATGGATCCAAATGCAACCTCATATGTCTATTTTTCCGTACCTAATAATTATTTTAGCAATCCTTCTTCATTTTATTATAGTGGATATACTATATGGCGAGAAACCCGATTTTAATATTATACTTAGAAGAGGTTAAGTAAATGAAAAGAAGGATACTTTTAGGATTAATTATATTTAGTTTATTAACAAGTTGTTCAAAAAATAAAGAAGTTGCTAACGATACAAGATCTGATCTATTAACTAGTACTCCAACTACAGCACCTAATACTATGCCCTATGCCGTATTCTTTAGTGATCAACTGTATTTGTATGACTCCGATTTTAAATTAGAAAATGAAGATATTTCAGAGTTAGTATTAGTGGGTGAGATAACGGATTATATAAATTTAGACAAACTTCCATCAATTAATTTCCAAACTAATATTGAGTGTTTGTTACCAACTCCACTTTTTGTATATGGTAATGATGCGTCTAAGTTAGTTATGGAGGTTAATAGTAAAATCTCAAGTAGAACGAAATATGATCACAAATATTTTCTCTTTACATTACAGGTTGATGACTAGAAATCAAAAGCTGATTATTTCAACCTTTGACCTCTCAGTAGAGTAAATAAGAGGACTTTCACCGCTAGATTTTCGATGAACTGTACGTGTATATCTCTTTTCATACGGCTCTAATATTCAACTCGTAATAACATACCTATATTTCTAATAGATAAATATGACTGGCTCTCTTTTATTTACCAAGGAGAGTCAGTTTATTAATTATTTAATTTCAAATTAAATTTGAGTACATAATGAAACATACCTTATGCAGGGTTATTTAAGCCCTGTTTGTTTTAATAAACTATGCACACGATACGTTGAGAAGCAAGTGGAAATAAGCATTATACGCATGGAATTATAGTTTTATTAGTGGCATGTGTAAAAACTATAAAAAATTAATAAAAAATTAAAAATACCGATATTATCAATATATAGTACAATAAAGGATGTGAGTTGATTGTATACACAATATAAAGTGTAAAAATATAGAAATTCATTTAAATACTGGATTGTCAACAGTAAACTAGACAACTTTTTTAAGGGTAATCATCCGGTACTCTCGAGGGGTTAAATAACCTAGTGATGAATGAATCCGGTGATTATTAAACCAATTCACATAGTCAGCCAACTTG